>CAYUNQ010000026.1:9331-16828 GCA_964446185.1 uncultured Marinobacter sp.
CGCCACTCCTGGATTGCGTGGGTGGTTGTTGCCGTTGCCGTGATCACGACCTTATTGCTGTGGCAGCTGTCTATCCGGCTAGTGGAAGACCGTACTGAAGCCCGGTTCCGCACCCAATCCCTTCAGCTAAGAACCGCCATTGAAGAGCGGCTGCTCAATTACGAGCAGGTGCTTGCCGGCAGTGCCGGCCTGTTCACGGTAACCGGTGATGTCAGCCGTGAGCAATGGCGCCAGTATGTCAGCAAGGTGGATATCGATCGCTATTATCCGGGCATTGAAGGTATCGGGTTTGTCGAGCGCATTGGTGTGCGCCAGATGGCGGACCACATTTCGTCAGTGCGGACACAGGGTATTTTTGATTACCTGGTGCAGCCGTTGGGCAAGGGCCCGTACTATTACCCCATAGTGTATCTGGAGCCGGCCACCGAGCGGAACCGGCGGGCCCTGGGATACAATGCATTCAGTGACCCGGTGCACCGGGTTGCCCTGGAGCAGGCCCGGGATGGCGCTGTTCCAACCGTTACCGGCAAGGTGGTGCTGGTGCAGGAATCCGTAGATGGGGATCAGGCCGGCTTCCTGATGTATTACCCGGTCTATCAGGGTGGTGACATTCCTGAACTCCGGGCCGAACGGCGCATGATGCTGTCAGGCTATGTGTTCAGCGCCTTTCGCATGAACAGTCTGTTTGATGGCATTGTCGGGCTGATTTCGCCGTTTCTGGACGTGCGCATCTATGACAATGGCGTCGTATCCCGCAACACGCTGATGTACGGCTCCAACCTGGGCTCTCTGGACGATGACTTCAGTTTCGAGATGAGCCAGACCGTCTCGCTGGGTGGCCGGGACTGGCTGCTGCAGACCCGTTCCACGCCGGCGTTTGATTACCTGGCTGCGGACCCCCGGCCACCTATTGTGCTGGGTTCGGGCCTGGCCATCAGCCTGCTGCTGGGGCTGTTTGTGCTTGCCCTGACCCGTTCGCGGATGATTGCCCAGGCCAGTGCCGGCCGTTACCGGGCGATTACCGAAGGCGCGGCGAATGTGACGCTGGTGCTGGATGAAGAGGGCCGGGCCTTGTATGCCAGCCCCTCCAGTAAGGACATTCTGGGCTTTGATCCGGGCCGGGTAGATGAGCTGGACTTTGAGCAGCTGGTGCACGGCGATGACTGGTCGGCACTGAAGCGTGGCTTCAAGGGTGCCATGGCCGAGCCGGGCAAGCAGATGCCGGTAGTGCGGGCCAGAATACGGGATGCTCAAAGCCGCTGGCGCGATATGGAAGGCACCTACACGGCCATGTTGTCGGTGCCCGGGGTTAACGGTGTGGTGCTCAGTTTGCGGGACCTCACCCAGTTGAAGGCGGCCCAGTCTGAATTGCATCGCCTGGCCTTCTACGATCCCCTGACCGGACTGGCCAACCGGCAGCTGTTCCGGGACCGGCTCGATCACGTTGTGCGCCGCTGCCGGCGCAGTGGTGAACCTGCGGCTCTGATGTTCCTGGACCTGGATGGGTTCAAGCGGATCAACGACACGTTGGGCCACGATGCCGGCGACGAACTGCTGTGCCAGGTCGCGCAATGGCTTGAGGGGTGTGTCCGGGAAGAAGATTCGGTAGCCCGCCTTGGCGGTGACGAGTTTGTGGTCCTGCTCTCGCGCATCAGCGACTCCGATGCCGCGGGCCGCGTTGCCGAGACGATTCTGCGCCGCCTGTGCCAGCGCGTCCGGCTGAATGACCATGAAGTCGGGGTGACCGTGAGCATCGGGGTGACCATGATCCCTGATGACAGCGAAGACGCCGGCACCCTGATGAAATATGCTGACCTGGCCATGTACCGGGCCAAGGAAATTGGCCGCAATACCTACCAGTTCTTCACGCCTGCCATGAATATCAAGGCCGCCAGAAGGCTGCTGCAGCAGGAAGAGCTTGCGACGGCACTTGATGGCGACCGCTTTGTGCTGCACTACCAGCCAAAGCTGGATCTGGTCAGCCAGCGGGTCATCGGAGTGGAGGCTTTCCTGCGCTGGCACCACCCTGAAAAGGGGCTGGTGTCGGCCCAGCAGTTCATTACCCTGGCAGAGGAAACGGGCCTGATCGTCCGCCTGGGCGAGCTGGCGTTGCGGCAGGCCTGCATTCAGGTGCAGGCACTGGAGCGCGCCGGTTTCGAGTCGCTGAAAATGGCTGTAAATCTTTCGGTGCGGCAGCTCACGGATTCCGGCTTTCTGGATCTGATGCGCCGGGTAATTACCGAAACCGGTGTGTCCCCGGACCGGTTAGAGCTGGAGATGCCTGCCGAGTTGCTCAATGAAGACCCGAGAATGGTGCGCGAGCTGCTGGTGTCTTTGAGTGATCTGGGCCTGTGCCTGATTCTTGACGATTTCGGTACGGGCGCCTGCTCACTGGCGACCCTGCAGCAGTTGCCGTTGAACGTGATCAAGATCGACCACCGGTTTATCCGGGATATTCCCTACAACGTCAGTGCGACCGATGTGGCCTCGGCGGTGATCGCCCTGGCTCAAAAGCTGCACCTGACGGTCGTGGCGGAAGGGGTGGAAACCCTGCAGCAGCTCAGCTTCCTGAAATCGGCGGGTTGCACCCAGGGGCAGGGCAACCTGTTCAGCTATCCACTGGATGAAGATGCCCTGATCGGGTTCCTGATTCGCCAATACGAGAAGCCGCTGATTTCCTGATCATGGCAATGGCGGCCCGTTACCGGTAAAATCACGCCGTTCCCGGACCCGGTAGCGGCCATTCCGGGCTCAATCCTACGTCTAATATGAGTAATCATTGTCTGTGACTGAACTGAGCCGAATCCGTAACTTTTCCATTATTGCCCACATCGACCACGGTAAATCCACCCTGGCTGACCGCTTTATCCAGATTTGCGGTGGCCTGACTGACCGTGAAATGGCCGAGCAGGTTCTTGATTCCATGGACCTTGAGCGGGAACGGGGTATCACCATCAAGGCTCAGAGCGTAACGCTCAACTACACGGCAAAAGATGGTGAGATCTACAAGCTGAATTTTATCGACACCCCGGGCCACGTAGACTTTTCCTATGAGGTATCCCGCTCCCTATACGCCTGCGAGGGCGCACTGCTGGTGGTGGACGCCGGGCAGGGTGTTGAGGCCCAGTCGGTGGCCAACTGCTATACCGCCCTTGAACAGGGGCTCGAGGTGGTGCCGGTTCTGAACAAAATGGACCTGCCTCAGGCCGAGCCTGAGCGGGTTGCCGCTGAAATCGAGGACATCATCGGCATCGACGCGTCTGATGCCGTGCGCTGCAGTGCCAAGAGTGGCCTGGGCGTTGAGGATGTCCTGGAAGATCTGATCAAGAAGATTCCGCCGCCTAAAGGTGACCGCAGTGCTCCGTTGCAGGCGCTGATTATCGACTCCTGGTTTGATAACTATCTGGGTGTTGTGTCGCTGGTGCGGGTTACCGAAGGGGTGCTGCGCAAGGGCGACAAGATTGTCATCAAGTCCACCAAAAAAGCCTGGAGCGCTGACAAAGTCGGTATTTTTAACCCGAAGCCGACGGATACCAACATCCTGGAAGCCGGAGACGTAGGCTTTGTGGTTGCCGGTATCAAGGACATCCACGGTGCGCCGGTGGGCGATACCATCGTGCACCAGAAGTTTGCGGACGAAACGCCGATGCTGCCGGGCTTCAAGAAAGTGCAGCCGCAGGTCTATGCCGGCCTGTTCCCGGTCAGTGCCGATGACTACGACGATTTCCGGGACGCCCTGGAAAAGCTGACCCTGAACGATGCCTCGCTGTTCTTCGAACCGGAAAACTCCGACGCCCTCGGCTTTGGCTTCCGCTGTGGCTTCCTGGGTATGCTGCACATGGAGATCATCCAGGAGCGGTTGGAGCGGGAATATGATATCGATCTCATTACCACCGCGCCCACGGTTGTCTATGAGGTAGTCACCAAGCAGGGTGAGACCTTGTCGGTAGACAACCCTTCGCGGCTGCCGGATATTGGCTCCATCGAAGAAATGCGTGAGCCGATCGTTGAGGCGAATATCCTGGTGCCTCAGGAGCACCTCGGTAACGTGATTGCCCTGTGCGAGGAAAAGCGCGGTATCCAGAAAAACATGCACTTCATGTCGAGCCAGGTTCAGGTTACCTATGAGCTGCCCATGGCCGAAGTGGTGCTGGATTTCTTTGACCGCATCAAGTCAGCCAGCCGGGGTTTTGCCTCACTGGATTACCACTTTGTGCGTTTCCAGACCGCCAGCCTGGTGCGTCTGGATGTGCTGATTAACGCGGAGCGGGTGGATGCCCTGGCACTGATCGTTCACCGGGACCAGGCGCACCGTAAAGGCCGTCAGCTCGTTGAAAAGATGAAGGAGCTGATTCCTCGGCAGATGTTCGATATCGCCATTCAGGCGGCCATCGGAACCCAGGTGGTTTCACGGGTTACAGTCAAGGCGCTGCGCAAAAACGTAACCGCCAAGTGTTACGGTGGTGACGTCAGCCGTAAGAAAAAACTGCTCCAGAAGCAGAAGGAAGGTAAAAAACGCATGAAGCAGCTGGGCAATGTCGAGGTGCCTCAGGAAGCGTTTCTTGCTGTGTTGAAAGTAGATAACTAAAACTAAGGCGCCCGGATGGACATTGATTTTCCACTGGTACTGGTAGTTCTGACATTCGTGACCGGTGTGATCTGGCTTGCCGACAAGCTGGTTCTTAAAAAACGCCGCCAGGCCGCCTCAGGCTCGGGGGATGATGCCGGTCAGCGCTCAGCAGATGAGTCGGCCGAGCCCTGGCTGGTAGACATCAGCCGGTCATTCTTCCCTGTGCTGGCGGTGGTTCTGGTGTTGCGCTCATTTCTGGTGGAGCCGTTCCAGATTCCTTCAGGTTCCATGCTGCCCACCCTGGAAGTGGGTGACTTCATTCTGGTGAACAAGTATGCCTACGGGCTTCGCTTGCCGGTGGCGGGTACCAAGGTTGTGGAAATCGGAGATCCGGAGCGGGGCGATGTCATGGTGTTCCGCTATCCAGAAGACCGTTCTACCAACTACATCAAGCGGGTGATTGGTTTGCCGGGTGATCACGTCAGGTATCGTGACAAGCGTTTGTTCATTAACGATGCCCCGGTCGCCCGTGAGTTTGTTGCCCGGCTGCCTCCGATGGAGCGCTGGCGGGAACAGCTGGCGCCGGTTGAACACGACGTATACCTGACCATGGGCCGTGTCAGCAGTAGCGGTGAAGGTGAATGGGTAGTGCCGGAGGGGCATTACTTTGTGATGGGCGACAACCGCGACAACAGTAACGACAGCCGGTTCTGGGGCACCGTGCCCGATGACCTGGTGGTGGGCAAGGCCTTCGCAATCTGGATGCACTGGAAATCGCTGACGAGTCTGCCATCTTTTGATCGAGTGGGCGCTATTGAGTAATTCATTATTCCGAGGACGTAAAAGAATGAATAACAACACTCCTGTAAGTCTGAAGCTGCAGCGCGGCAGCGCGCTGACCATGATGATCATCGCGCTGTTCTTCGGCGCTTTGCTGGCCCTGGTGATAAAAATCGGGCCCGCCTACATCGATGACCTGACCATTCAGGAAGCACTGGAAGGCCTGGACGGCACTGAGGGCCTGGCCCAGATGGGGCCGGCTCAGGTACGCACACTGATCAACAAACGCTTGAGCGTCAATAATGTCCGTGGCTTCGATGCCAAGAACATCACTGTGGAAAAGAACGGTGAGTTCGTGGTGATCAAGGTGGACTATGAGGTTCGCAACAATATCATCGGGAATGTGGACAGTATTGTTCATTTCCAGCACGAGTATGAGTTAGAGGGCAAGTGAGTTCACAACCAGATCTTGATCAGTTACAGCGCCGGATTGGCTACCAGTTCAGAGAACCTGAACGGTTGCTGTTGGCGCTGACCCACCGAAGCTTCGGCAACCAGAACAACGAACGGCTGGAGTTTCTGGGCGATTCCATTGTGAATATGGTGATTGCCGAACATCTGTATCTTCACTTCGAAAAAGCCCGGGAAGGGCAGCTGAGCCGACTCCGGGCGCGCATGGTCAAAGGCGTGACGCTGGCGGAGATTGGCCGCGAATTCCAGTTGGGCCAGTATTTACGCCTGGGTTCCGGTGAGCTGAAAAGTGGTGGTTATCGCCGGGAATCCATTCTGGCCGATGCGGTAGAATCCATCATTGGTGCCATCTACCTGGACAGCGATTTTCACACCTGCCGCGAGCAGGTGCTGCGCTGGTTCACCGAGCGGCTGGCTAAACTGGATATTCAGGATACCCAGAAAGACCCGAAAACCCGGTTGCAGGAATACCTGCAGTCGCGGCAGTTCCCGTTACCCCGGTATGATGTAATCTCCGTGGACGGCGAAGCCCACAACCAGACCTTCCATGTGTCGTGCGCCTTGCCGTCGCTGGATCGGAAAACTTCCGGCACCGGTAGCAGTCGCCGTATTGCTGAACAGCAGGCTGCCCGTAATGCCCTCAAACAACTGGGCGTGGAGAACGATTGATGAATGATATTACTCGCCCCGAAAACCCGGACAGCCGCTGTGGCTTTGTCGCTATTGTAGGCCGCCCCAACGTGGGTAAATCCACGTTGCTGAATCATATCCTCGGCCAGAAGCTGAGCATTACGTCCCGCAAACCCCAGACCACCCGTCACCAGGTGCTGGGCATCAAGACCATGGGCCCGGTGCAGGCGATCTATGTAGACACCCCGGGCATGCACGAGGACGAACCCCGCGCCCTGAATCGTTACATGAACAAGGCTGCGACATCGGCCCTGATTGATGTAGACGTCGTGGTGTTTGTGGTCGACCAGCTGGCCTGGACCAGTGCCGATGACATGGTGCTGGAAAAGCTCAAGCGCTTGAAGTGCCCGGTCATTCTGGCGGTTAACAAAGTCGACAAGATCGAGAAACGGGACCTGCTGTTGCCGCACCTTGAAGCGCTGGCAAAGAAGCGGGAATTTGCCGAAATTATTCCGTTGTCGGCCCTGAAAGAGACCAACCTGAAACCACTGGAAGAAGCGGTGGGCCGCTACTTGCCGGAGAGTGTGCATTTCTACCCGGATGACCAGATTACGGATCGCAGCGAGCGCTTCATGGCCTCGGAAATGGTGCGTGAGAAAATCACCCGGCAACTGGGTGCAGAGCTACCGTATTCCGTGGCTGTCGAGATTGAAGAGTTCAAGCATCAGGGTACTACCCTGCATATCTCGGCTCTGATTCTGGTAGAGCGTGAAGGCCAGCGGAAGATCATCATCGGTGATAAGGGCGCGCGCCTGCGCCAGATTGGCCAGGATGCCCGCATGGACATCGAGAAGATGTTCGGCTCCAAGGTCATGCTGCGGTTGTGGGTCAAGGTCAAGCGGGGCTGGGCCGATAGCGACCGGGCACTGAAAAGTCTGGGCATGAGCGACTTCTGAGGCCGCCATGGTGGCCATGAAGGGGGCGGTCCAGCAAGAGCCGGCGTATGTGATCCACCGCCGGCCCTGGCGGGAAACCGCCCTGCTGGT
>CAYUNQ010000027.1:0-16587 GCA_964446185.1 uncultured Marinobacter sp.
CATTGCCGGCGACGACGCCACAGCCAGCGCCCTTCCCGGACGGGATGTGCCGGGGCTGGTCATGGGGCTGTTGTCGTCCATCGTATCCGGCGAAATCGATGCCGACCGGGCCGATTATATGCTGCGTGACGGCTTCCACAGCTCGGTCACCATCGGCGGTTTCAACCTCGACCACCTGCTCAGCAACCTGCGGTTCGGCTGGGACGTAACCGAGCCCTGGATGGGACTGGCCATTACCCAGAAGGGCCTGGGCGCGCTGGAAGACTTCGTGTACAGCCGTTACCAGATGTATCGCAAGGTCTATGCCCACAAGACCGCCCTGGGGTTTGACTGGCTGCTGCGCGAGGCGATTAACGAAGTTCTGGAAGACCCGGAAAGTTTCGAGTGGATCGATACCTGCCTGAGCGATATGAACTATTTCGCCGAGCTGACTGACAGTTTCTTCTGGGAGGCGTTCCGGAAAGTGGCGAGACGGCAGCCCAAGAGCTACTCCTTCAGCATTGTGAACCGGGTAAAACTCAAGCACCTGGACACCCGAGAGAACATGGCCAAAGCAGAGATCACCCAACACGGCAACTGGCTAGCCGGAGAGCTGGGCCTGAACCCGGTGGATGTGGTGACCTGCTCCATGCGGGCACGGTTTTCCAACATCCAGGACAACTTCAATGGCATCAAGGTGCTGGTGAAGAACCCCGTCAGCCGGGAGCGGTCGCTGCGAAAGATCACCGATGTCAGCGCGTTCTTCTCCAAGTTCGGCGATGGCACTATCACCCACTTCTACCACCGGCCGGAAGTGACCACCCGGGCCCCTTCCGACCTGACGGAATAATCAGCCCAGGGCTTCAACCAGGCGGGTGGCGCTTTCCCAGGCGCCTTCTACCCGGCCGCCATTGAGCCAGTCTCCTGCCAGACCCACGCCCAGCGCTGGCTCCAGCAGGTATCCGGGCTGTTCCTGCTGCACCGAGCGGGCGTACAGCCATCTGTGAGCCACAGCATCGGTAGCAGCGCCCTGATACCCGGTCAGCTCGTAAAAGGCAGCCAGCAGCTGCTCCGACACCGTTTCGGCCGCGTCCTCTACATGGGCCTGCGTCCATTCCGGCGTGGCATGCAGCACCCACCACTGGCCCTGATCGTCGCGCTCCGGTTTGGAGGAGTTGTTGGCCACCCAGTAAAGCACGTCGGAATCCGGCCGCATGGCGTCGAAATCATCGCTGGGCGCTTCTTCAAAGTGTGCAGCCACCGCCCAGCAAGGCAGGATACTGTCTTCAGAATGGCCAAGGCCACCGGCAAGTTCATTCAGCCCACTGGCTTCCAGCAGATCCCGGGCCTGTGCCGGAGGCGCTGTGATGATCACCTGGTCGTAGCTGCCGTGGTCGTTACCCTCGGTGCAAACCAGGCGCCATTGCTCCCCGACCCGCTCCAGTTTCGCAATCCGTACCTGCGCAGTTACCGGAACGTGTTCGGACAACGCCCGAGTAATGGCGGTCATTCTGGGTACGCCTACGTAGCGGGTTTCCTCGGGAAACGCCTGCCATTGTTTATCCGTGCCCTGAAAGCCGAACCGGCCCTGCCAGGGCGCAAAGCTGCCGGCTCCGGCAAACGCCTCCAGAAACTCCAAAAACTCCGGATGCCGGGCCGTGAAATACTGGGCGCCGATGTCCGCCGAGCTTCCGGTAACCCGTTTGGACGACATACGCCCTCCGGGGCCACGACTTTTCTCGAAGACCCTGACATGATGGCCCTTTTGGCCAAGCAGAATTCCTGCAGTAAGGCCCGCAAGCCCTGAACCAATAATCGCGATACTTCGTATTGAAGGGGTGTCTGACGTTACATTGAGCATGGTTATTTATGACCCGAGTGAATTACTGGCTGATAAACATTCTGAGATGGTTCGATTCCGAAGCGGGATCAGATCACCTGGATACCTCCTCCCGAACCTTTAACTGGGTACGGGTACTGCCGTTTATTGCACTACACCTGGCCTGCCTGCTGGTATTAGTGACCGGCACAAGCACCTTCGCGATGGTGTTTGCCCTTGGATTTTTCCTGGTGCGGATGTTCGCCATTACCGGCTTCTATCACCGCTACTTTTCCCATAAATCCTTCAAAACCAGCCGGCCCGCGCAATTTGTGTTTGCCGTGCTGGGCGCCAGTGCCGCGCAGCGTGGTCCGCTGTGGTGGGCGGCGCACCACCGGCACCATCACCAGCATTCAGACCGCGAGGAAGACCTTCACTCCCCCCACCAGGGCGGTTTCTGGTGGTCCCACGTGGGATGGTTCACCTGCGATGCCGGTTTTGCCATGAACGAGCGCCGGGTAAAAGACTGGCTCAAATTCCCGGAGTTGCGCTTTATTAACCGCTTCGACTCCCTGGTACCGGCGGTCTGCGCCCTCGCCATTTACCTGCTCGGCGAAGCGTTGGCTGCCTGGGCGCCAGGATTGGGCACCAACGGCCTGCAACTGCTGGTCTGGGGCTTCTTTATTTCCACCGTAGTGCTGTTCCACGCCACCGTTTCGATCAATTCCCTGTCCCACGTGTGGGGCAAGCGCCGCTTTGAAACCAGCGATGACAGCCGCAACAATTTCTGGCTGGCCCTGATCACCCTGGGCGAAGGCTGGCACAACAACCACCACCGCTGGCCGACGGCGGTTCGCCAGGGCTTTCGCTGGTACGAAATCGACATTACCTGGTACGGCCTGTGGATCTTGTCGAAACTGGGCATTATCTGGGACCTGAATCCGATCCCCGACCATATCCGTAAGGAAACCCTCGAACTCGACCGCAACCGCACCGGGAGGGCAAGCCAATGAGCCAACACCTTTCCAGCGTAGACACCAGCACACCGGTTGCCGAACTACCGGACGTGCTGGAACGCTTCTGCGCACTGTACAACCAGCTCGACAAAAGCAAGCTGGGCCAGCTCAAGGATGTATACAGCCAGGACATCCACTTTCAGGATCCGTTCGGCCAGGTGTCCGGGCTGAATGAGCTTACCGACTATATGGCGGGGGCTTACGGCAATGTGATCCATTGCCAGTTCCGGTTCAGCTCGCCCGTTATCCAGCAGCAGTGGTGCACCATCCCCTGGGTAATGGAACTGCGCCACAAGCGCATCCGTAACGGCAAGACCGTGTTCGTAGACGGCATCAGCCACCTGGAAATCAGCAACGGCAAGGTACGCTTCCATCGGGACTATTTCGACGCCGGGCAACTGCTGTATGAAAACCTGCCGGTAGTCGGCGGTGCCATCCGCTGGGTGAAGAGGCAGGCAGGATGAGCAAGCGCTTTCAGTCGTCTTCAAACATCTGGCTTACCGGCGCATCTTCCGGAATCGGCGAGGCCCTGGTGAATGAACTGGCAAACCGGGGTCACAACCTGGTGATTACCGGGCGACGGGCCGAAGCCCTGGAGAGACTGGCCAGCCAGCACCCGAACCGGATTACACCCGCCGTTGCAGACACCACCAGCCTGGACGATTTGTCTGCTATTCAGGGCGATCTCCAGCATTTTGGCGACCTGGACATGGCCATTCTGAACGCCGGTACCTGCGAATACCTGGAAGTGGCTGACTACGACAGCCGGGTCATCGAGGCCAACATCACCACCAACGTTTTAGGCACCGCCCGCAGCCTGGACATCGCCCTGCCGGCATTAAGGGCCACCCGGGCCAAAGGCAAACCCGCAACCCTGGTGATTGTCAGCTCCTCGGCCTGGTGGTTTCCGTTTGGCCGGGCCGAAGGTTATGGCGCCTCCAAAGCCGCCCTGACCTACTTTGCCCATGCCCTGCGGGCAGACCTGGCTGCCGAAGGCATTGATGTGGTGGTGGTATCACCGGGCTTTGTAAAAACGCCGTTGACCGATAGAAACGACTTTCCCATGCCGTTTATGGTGACCGCAGACGATGCCGCGCAAAGGATTGCCAACGGGCTGGCCAAAGGCCGCAACGAGATTGCCTTCCCGCGGCGGTTTACCTGGCTGCTGAAAGTGTTGGGCGCCTTGCCTCAAGGAATGGTGGATCGTATGGCAGCATCCACGGCCCGCAAAGCCGACCAGAATTCCTGACCGAACCTATTTTGTGAACAAACCGCTTAAGGAAAACCATCAATGAATCAGGACCGTCAGCGCATTGCAGTTATTGGCGCCGGTGTTTCAGGACTGACCGCCGCCTGGCTGCTCAGTGAACACCACGACGTAGAATTGTTTGAAGCGGCCGACTATGCCGGTGGCCACACCAACACCGAACTGGTCAAGGCCGGTGGCCGCACATGGCCGGTGAACACAGGTTTTATCGTGTTCAACGACTGGACCTATCCGAACTTCATCAAACTGATGGACCGTCTGGGCGTGGCCTCGGAAGTCAGCGACATGAGCTTCAGCGTGGATTGCCACACCAGCGGCCTGCAATACAACGGCACCAGCCTGAACACCCTGTTCGCCCAGCGCAAGAACATCCTGAACCTGAACTTCCTGAAAATGATCCGGGAGATCCTGCGCTTCAACAAGGAAACCCGGGCAGACCTCGCCGCCGGTGACATTCCCGAGGGTGAAACCCTGGGCGAATACCTGAACCGCAACCGCTACAGCCGTTACTTCCGCAACAACTACATTGTGCCCATGGGGGCGGCCATCTGGTCTGCGCCGGAAATTGTGCTGGAGCAGTTCCCGATCCGGTTTTTCCTGCAGTTCTTCAACAATCACGGCATGTTGTCGGTCGATGACCGGCCCACCTGGCGGGTCATTTCCGGCGGGTCCGCCAGCTATGTCACTCGCATGATGGAGCGACTGGGCGACAAAACCCACCTGAACAGCCCGGTCTCCGCCATCCAGCGGGATCAAGACGGCGTAACGCTGGTGGCCAACGGCCAAACCCACCGGTTCGATCAGGTCATCCTGGCCTGCCACAGCAACCAGGCCCTGGCCATGCTGAGCGACGCGAGTGAGCAGGAACGGGACATTTTGGGCGCTATCACCTACCAGAAAAACGACGTGGTGCTGCATACCGATGCCAGCGTGCTGCCTTCCAACCGTCGTGCCTGGGCGGCCTGGAACTACATGATTCCCGAGCACAGCACCCATCCGGTATCTGTTACCTACAATATGAACATCCTGCAGAACTTCAACGACGCCCCGGAGACATTCTGCGTCACCCTGAACCGCAGCCGCGATATCGATCCCGGCAAAGTCATCAAGAGGTTCGAATACGACCACCCGGTGTTCACCCTGGAGGCTGTTGCCGCCCAGCAGCGCTATGACGAAATCGGCAACCATAACCGCACGCATTTCTGCGGTGCCTACTGGTTTAACGGCTTCCATGAAGATGGCGTGCGCAGCGCCCTGCGGGTGACCCAGGCGTTTGGTGTGGAGCTTTGAGCATGGCCAGCCAGTGGCTAGAAGGCACTATAAGACATCGCCGTAAGTTGCCGGTACAGCATGAGTTTCAATACAACATCGGCATGCTGGCACTGGATCTTCAGGAGTGGTCTTCGGTCACTTCCATCAGCCGCTTTTTTTCACTGGAACGGTTCAACTGGCTGGGGCTTTGCCGGAAAGATTACCTGGACCCTCACATACCGGACCTGCACCAGGCTGTCGTTCAACGGGTTCAGGAGGCCTCCGGCTGGCAGCCGGACGGGCCGGTTCAGCTGATCACCCACCCGAGGTATCTGGGCTATGTGTTCAACCCGGTCAGCTTTTACCTGTGCTACCAAAAGGGCCAGGACCCGGCCCGGGGCGATGTGCCCCGGGTGATTCTGGCCCAGATTACCAACACCCCCTGGAAAGAACGCCACGTGTATTGCCTGGAATGCCGCAACCCCGGCCCGGGCGATGCAAGCAACTGGCAAACCGAGCGTTTTGCCTTCAGCAAGCGGTTTCACGTGTCACCGTTCAACGGCATGAACCAGCACTATCAATGGCTGTTCAGCTTCCGGGGCCCGGAACTGCGCACCCACATGAACGTGGAACAGGACGATCACAAACATTTTGATGCCACCCTGGTAGTCCAACGGCAGGTACTTGATCGTACAACCCTGCATCGAAGCCTGCGACGTTTCCCCCTGGAAACCCTCAAAGGCACCGCTGGTATCTACTGGAACGCCCTGAAACTGAAACTCAAGGGCGCCCCCTTCTACACCCATCCGGACAAACTGGAGCCACAGGCACCTGAGTTTCGCCGGGGAGTGGAAGATAAAGGGCTCGATGTCAGTGAACCGGCCATCAACGCGTCAAATGATCAATCTTCAGGAAGGGTAAGCTCATGGAGAACGTGAATACCTCCGTCACTAACCAGGATTCCGGTGTTGCCAACACCGGTGCCATCAGCCGGATTGCCCGTAAGCTGGTATGCCATCAGTTGTCCATGCTCGGGCACGGCAAACTGGTGGTTCGTGAACGCGGCTACGACGACCAGGTGTTCGGCGATAACGACGAGCGCTACCCGATCGCCGAACTGGTGGTCCATAACCACAGTACCTGGCGGGACCTGGTCACCGGCGGCAGCGTCGGTGCGGCCGAATCCTACGTGGCGGGAGACTGGAGCTCTCCGGACCTGACCGCCCTGTTGCGATTCTTCACCCGCAACCTCGATACCATGAACGCCTTCGAGGACAAGTTCAGCTGGATCAGCAAGCCGGCCCTTAAGGCCCTGCACTGGCTGAATCGCAACACCCCGGAAGGCTCCCGCAAGAACATCAGCGCCCACTATGATCTGGGTAACGACCTGTTCCAGCTGTTCCTGGACCCCACCATGATGTACTCCTCTGCCATTTATCCGAGCGAGCAGTCCACGCTGGAACAGGCTGCGGTGCACAAGCTGGATGTTATTTGCCGCAAGCTGAACCTGCAGCCGGATGACCGGGTCATCGAAATCGGCACCGGCTGGGGCGGCTTTGCTATCCATGCCGCCAAACATTACGGCTGTCACGTAACCACAACCACCATCTCCAAAGAACAGCTGGAGCTGGCCCGGGAACGGGTGAAGGCCGAAGGGCTGGAAGATCGCATTACCCTGCTGTTCGATGATTACCGCGACCTGACCGGCCAGTTCGACAAGCTGGTCTCCATTGAAATGATCGAAGCGGTAGGGCCGCAGTTTCTGGACAGCTACCTGGCCCAGATCAGCAAGCTGCTGAAGCCTGACGGCCTGGCGCTGGTGCAGGCCATCAATATGCCGGAACAGCGTTATAAACGTGCCCTGAAAAACGTGGATTTTATCCAGCGTTACATCTTCCCGGGCAGTTTCATTCCGTCCTTTGGCGCCATACTGCAGTCTATGGGGCGCGGGTCGGACCTGGTACTCACCCACAACGAAGACTTCGGTTTCCACTACGCCCGCACGCTTCGGGACTGGTGTGATCGCTTTATGGCGAAGCGCAGCGAGCTGGACGCCCTGGGCTACGACACCGCTTTCCAGCGCCTTTGGCATTTCTACTTCGCCTACTGCGAAGCAGGCTTCAGTGAGCGGGCCATTGGGGTGGCCCACCTGCTGATGGCCAAGCCGGCCAACAAACGCGCCAACATCATCAGCCTATGATCACCTCTGAAACCGGCCGGAATGTCCTGAACTTTGTTCTGTTCCAGGCCGGCTGGTTCGCCTGCGTGCTTTACCCCGGCCTGGCGGTGACAGCCCTGGCACTGGGGCTTTTCATCGCCCATATGGCATTGGTAAGCCGGAAGCGCTTTTCCGAATTGCAGTTTATCGGGGTGGGTGTGGTGCTTGGCGGATTGCTGGATACCCTCTGGTTTCGCCTTGGCATCCTCGGCATTCCGGGCGTTGAGGCAACGGCTGTTGTGCCGCCCTGGCTGGTGGCTATATGGGCCCTGTTCATGACCACCCTGTGCCATTCACTGGCATGGATAGGCCAGCACCGGTGGCTGCCGTACGTGCTGGCGCCGTTTGCAGGGGCACTGGCTTACTGGTCTGCCGGCAAACTGGGCGCAGTCACGCTGCCAGACCCTGCCCTGTCGGTAGCGGCCATCGCGCTGGGCTGGCTGGTGATCTTCCCGCTGTTGTTGTTTATCCGCAAAACTCTGTACACGGAGCTTGAGCCATGAAAGCCACAGCAGCGTTTGTTGGTGCCCTGCTCGGTTGCAGCCAGGCCGGTGCCGCCGTCTTCGAGTTCCATGGCAGCGCCCGGAGCCTTGATGACGACAGGCCGGTTTACCAGGAACACCACGCCGTCAGCGGTACCTGTGAATCCGGCGTATTCGTTCCGGCGCAACACCGGGTCGAGTACCTGAGGGACAGCGACGGCACGCCCTTTGCCAGCAAGCAACTGACTTACCGGCGCTCTGCCCAATTACCGGAGGTGGATTTTCAACAGCCGGAGTTCAACGAGCGCCTGGAGATCAGCTACCCCGAAGCCAGCACCCTGGACATCACCTGGCAGAAGCCTTCCAGCGAAACCGCCATGTTCGAGTTGCGCTTTGGCGGAAAACTGGTGGTGGATGCCGGCTTTGACCAGTTCGTACGCGCCAACTGGGCCGCGGTCACCAGCGGTCAGTCTGTGGAATTCGATTTCCTGGCACCCACCCGGGGCGATTACTACGGCTTTGTGCTCGAACCCGGCCCGAAAAACCGGTTAGATGCCGACATTGTGGTGCAAATCCGCCCCACCAGCCTGATGTTGCGGGTGCTGGTTGATCCGATTGTGCTCGGCTACAACCGCCAGGGCGCCCTTACCCACTACCGGGGGCTGACTAACATTCGCAAGAATGCAGATGCCAATCACACCGCCGAAATCCACTACCGGATAACCCGATATCCAGAGTGTGAACTGACAGGCTGACTGCGCCCCTTCAGCCACACGGAATACGCCATCCCTTATGGTAAACTCCCGGGCAAACTGATCCGGAGATTCCACGCCATGATGTTTGTGTCGTTTAACGTAAACAGTATCCGCACCCGACTGCACCAGCTTGAAGCCGTGATTAAAGAGCTGAATCCCGACTTCATCGGGCTGCAGGAAACCAAGGTGACCGATGCGGAGTTTCCGGAAGAGGCCATCCGCGAATTGGGCTACCACGTACATTTCCACGGCCAGAAGACCCACTATGGCGTGGCGCTGCTGTCGCGGATGGAACCGGAGCATGTGGTTAAAGGCTATCCGTCTGATGGCGAAGATTCCCAGCGACGGCTGATCACCGGCCGCTTCACCGTAAACGGCGAACCGCTGACGGTCATCAACGGTTACTTCCCCCAGGGCGAAAGCCGGGACCACCCGGTGAAGTTCCCGGCCAAGCAGAAATTCTACGCGGACCTGATGGCCTACCTGGACGACCTGAAACAGCAACCGGGCCATGTGATAGTTATGGGAGATATGAACATCTCCCCCACCGACAAAGACATCGGCATCGGCCCGGACAACGCCAAACGCTGGCTACGCACCGGAAAATGCAGCTTCCTGCCGGAAGAACGGGAATGGCTCGGAGAAGTGGAAAAGCGGGGCTATACCGACGTATTCCGCTACCTGCACCCGGAGGAAACCGATACCTTCAGCTGGTTCGACTATCGCAGCAAGGGCTTCGAGCGGGAACCGAAACGGGGCCTGCGTATCGACCTGATCATGGCCAGCGACAGCTTGCTGCCGAAAGCGAAGGCGGCCGGGGTGTCCTACGACATCCGTGCCATGGAGCGGCCCTCCGACCACTGCCCGGTCTGGGCCAGCTTTGAGCTGTAACGGCGTACAACTGCCCTTATGAAAAAGGTCAAAACCAGAGACAGGATTCTCGATGCCAGCCTGCAGCTTTTCAACAGCCTTGGCGAACCCAATGTCACCACGCTGCTGATCTCCGACGAACTGGAGATCAGCCCGGGTAACCTGTATTACCACTTCAAGAGCAAGGGCGACATTGTCGAGGAGCTGTTCGACGGCTTTGAGGCCGAGATGCTCGACCTGCTGGCGGTGCCGGAGGGTGTGGAGATTTCACTGGATCAGTTCGGGTTCTTCCTGCACATGCTGTTTGAGGCAGTGGCCCGTTACCGGTTTATGTACCAGGACCTGGTCAATGTGTTGTCCCGCTACAGCCAGTTGCAGGCCCGCTTCCGGCGGATACTCAAAAAGAAAACAACGGCCTTTCGTACCCTGTGCGAGAGTTTTCGCGGCCAGCAGACCATGGCCATTGAAGAGGCAGAACTGGAATCCCTGTGTGAACAGCTGACCCTGACCGCCTGCTACTGGAGCAGTTTCGATACGCTGTCACACCTGGATAACCGTGAGTCGGTAGACCCGGGCAAAGGCGTATATCAGATGTTGCACCTGATACTGCCCTACATGGCAGCTGAAGAGCAGGAACAGATCCGTCTCACCAGCCACACCTATCTGTAAGGCTTATTCTTCTTCGTCACGGGCCAGCGAGTCGGAATCGCGAAGGCGGGTCAGTTCAGATTCAAGCGCCGCAATACGATGCTCCAGGGCTTCGATTTCTTCCCGGCGGTGAATACCCAGACGCCGGAGCGCGCCGGACACCCGCTGGTCGAACATATGCTCTAGCTTGTCCCAGGTACCGGTTGCCCGCTCGCGCACTTCGCCAACCCGGTCTTCCACGGTACGGATCTGTTTGCCAACCACGCCACGGGTTTTCGATTCGAGTTGCTCGCCTTCCTGGACCAGGCGGTCGAAGAATTTGCCAGCGTCTTCCTCCGCCTTGGTGTAGGCACCCAGCCCGGCCAGCCAGATCTGTCGGGCAGAATCCTTGATTTTGTCTGCCAACTGCGGATCATTCTCTGGCAAATTGTTGTCTTGCTCGGACATAACTACCTCTTGGATGCGGGCAAAGGGTGTTCAGCGCCCATTGTATTACAGCTATACGCTGATTTCAGTGATACCTTGAGCACCGCTGAAACCCGCATGGCTAAAGGCCGCAGTATAAACACCGATGTGATATGAAAAAATGTTTTCAAACAACGGGGCGCCCAGCTTGAACTGCTCAAATAATGGTCAATACTTCTCGATACCGGTATCCAAGTTGATGCCGGTTTGTCTGGAAGTCTTTCATGGATACTACTCGCACGCCTCTGCCCGGCATCCCTTGCCGGGCTTTTTTTGTTATTATCACACCCCATTATATCCTTATTCCAAAACCAACCGTTCATTCCGGAGATTCTGAATGATTGATATTGCGTGGAGCCAGTTTACCCCTGGCGCAGCCCTTACGGGCGGTATCCTTATCGGCCTGGCGGCCGCCTGCTTCCTGCTGCTGAATGGCCGCATTGCCGGCATCAGTGGCATCCTGGGCGGGCTGCTCACCCCGGTACGTACCGATATCCTGTGGCGCATCGCCTTTCTGGCGGGACTTATTGGCGCGCCAGCCATCTGGGCCCTGTTTGCCGAGTTGCCCGCGGTCGAAATCAATGCCGGCTACCCTGCCCTGATTATCGCCGGCCTGCTGGTCGGCATCGGCACCCGTTACGCTTCCGGCTGCACCAGCGGCCACGGTGTATGCGGACTGTCCCGGCTGTCACTGCGTTCGCTTGCAGCCACCCTCAGCTTTATGGCCACCGGTTTCATTACCGTGTTTGTTATTCGCCACCTGATCGGAGCCTGATGCCATGAAATATTCCTTCGCCTCGCTTTTTGCCGGCCTGATTTTCGGTATGGGCCTGATTGTCTCCGGCATGGCCAACCCGGAGAAAGTACTGGGCTTTCTCGACATCGCCGGCCTGTGGGACCCCTCCCTTGCGTTTGTCATGGGTGGCGCCATCATCGTTGGGCTGGTGGCTTTTGCCGTTGCCCGAAAACGTACGCTGACCTTTCTTGGCTTCAACATGAGATTGCCCACCAATAGCCGAATCGACAAACGTGTGGTTATTGGCAGTATGATGTTCGGTATTGGCTGGGGGATTGCCGGCTTCTGCCCGGGGCCGGGGCTGGTTGCCCTGGGCGCTGGCGAAATCAAAGGGGCAGTATTTGTGGCGTCTATGGTGGCTGGCATGGGTCTGTTTGAGCTGTTTGAGCGTTTCAGGGCATCCTCCGACACTAACCTCGCCCCCAGCGACGCGGCCTGATGGATTCCGGGGCGCCTTTAGCGCCCTCAGACAACATTTTCGGAGAACGCCTGTGGAAATCAGAAAGATTGACGACAACATCTCGGTAGCACCGCAGATCGCCGTGGAAGACGTAGCAGAGATCGCCCGGCTGGGGTTCAAAACCCTGGTTGCCAACCGGCCGGACCGTGAAGAGCCCGGCCAGCCGGCCATGGCAGACATTGAAGCGGCAGCGGCCCAACACGGTTTGAAATGGGTGTACCTGCCGGTCGCGTCGGGCAACATCACAGACGAAGACGTAGACAACTTCGCTCCGATGATCCGGGATGCCGACAAACCCGTATTCGCTTTCTGTCGCTCCGGCACCCGCTGTACCGTACTATGGGCCCTGAGCTCGGCCCGCGAACAGGACCCCCGTGAGGTTCTTTCAAGGGCCCATAACGCCGGCTACGATATCACCGGGCTGATTCCACGCCTGCTGCAACAGGCCGGCAAGAAGTAACCATCAAAAAAACCGGATAGCCTCAATGCCATACAAAGGGACGGAAAACTTCGACCACCGGGAGCCGGAGCGCCTCGGTGTACTGGTCACCAATCTGGGTACACCGGATGCCCCAACCACACCGGCACTGCGCAGATATCTGGGGGAATTTCTATGGGACCCCAGAGTCGTAGAGGTTCCACGCCCCATCTGGTGGCTGATCCTGCACGGCGTAATCCTGCGTATCCGCCCCAAAAGAAGCGCCGAAGCCTATGCCAGTGTGTGGGAAAAAGACGGCTCGCCTTTGTTGATTCATACCGCCAAGCAGGCAGAAGGAATCCGGGAGGCCCTGAAAGCCCGTTACGGCAATAATGTAGTGGTCGGCTTTGCCATGCGCTATGGCAACCCTTCAATCCCCAGGGTGCTGGACGAAATGCAGCAGCAGGGCGTGCGCAAACTGCTGGTACTGCCGCTGTATCCACAATATTCCGCCTCTACCTCGGCCTCCACCTTTGACTCGATTGCTGCAGATTTCACCAAGCGCCGCTGGTTGCCGGACTTCCGGTTTATTTCCCATTACCATGACTTTCCGCCTTACATCGAAGCCATGGCCAACCACATTGAAAGCCATTGGGCTGAGCACGGGCGCAAACAGAAACTGATCCTGTCGTACCATGGGGTTCCGCTGAAGTATCTGCTCAAGGGCGACCCCTACCACTGCGAATGCCACAAGACGTCCCGGCTTCTGGCCGAGCGGCTGGGCCTTAAAGCCGACGAATACATGACCACCTTCCAGTCCCGCTTCGGGCGTGAAGAGTGGCTGCAACCCTATACCGATGAAACCCTGAAGTCCTTGCCGGGCAAAGGCGTGAAAAGCATCGATGTGTTCTGCCCCGGTTTCTCTTCTGATTGCCTCGAGACCATTGAGGAAATCAACGAAGAGAACCGTGAGAACTACATGGAAGCCGGCGGCGAAGGCTTCAGTTACATTACCTGCCTGAACGCCACCCAAGGCCATATAGACGCCCTGGTGCAACTGGTGGAAGATAACCTGCAGGGCTGGGCCGCGCCGGAAAACCGGCCAGAAGAACTCGAGCAGCGGGCGGCTCTGGCCAGCGAACGCAAACAGGCCACCTGGCCCGGCCGGGGCGACCTCTGAGCGGGCCGGTGCCATTAAAGAGGGTTTCATGAAACTGAACTGTGATCTGGGAGAAAGCTACGGCGCCTGGCAAATGGGCCAGGATGACCTGGTGATGCCGCTGATCGATATGGCGAATGTGGCGTGCGGATTCCACGCCGCAGACCCGATGGTGATCCGGCACACCCTGGCGCTTGCCGCAAAGCACAAGGTGGAAATCGGCGCCCACCCTTCGTATCACGACCTGTCGGGGTTTGGCCGGCGTTCCATTCATCACTCGCCGGATGAAATCGAAGCCCTGATGCTCTATCAGTTGGGGGCACTGGAAGGCATGTGCCGCAGCGAAGGCCTCACCCTCAGCTATGTCAAACCCCACGGCGCCCTCAACAACGACATGATGCGGGATCAAACCACCCTGACCGCCGTGATGAAAGCCGTACGCATCTTTCGGGAAGACCTGCCACTCATGATTCCGGTCACCCGGGATTACCGGGAGCATCAGGCAATGGCCGCCACCCTTGGTGTACCGCTGCTGCTGGAAGCCTTTGCCGACCGCGCCTATGACGACCAGGGCCAGCTGGTGTCCCGGCGGCAGGCGGGAGCTGTGCACGAAGACCCGGAGCTGATCGTAAAACAGGCGCTGTCTTTTGCCCGCAAAGGCGGTGTAACCAGCACCACAGGAAACTGGCTGGATTTACCAGCCGACAGCCTGTGTGTGCACGGCGACAACCATGCTGCCCTTGAGGCAGTGCGTGCCATACGGAAGGCGCTCGGTAAAGCGGCGTGAAGCTTGAGCACATATCCGAAGACGCCCTGCTGATCACCCTGGCAAGCGCCATCGACGATGCGTTGCCAGGCCAGATCTCCAGAATGATCGCCGTCCTGCGGAGTGCCAGCCCTGCCTGGCTGACCGATCTGATTCCCTCTTACACAACCCTGCTGATTGTTTACGACCCGGTGCAGGCCAGCTTTCGGGATGTTGAAGCCTTCCTGCGCAAGCAGCTGGTCGATGCAGGCGCAGGCCTTAACCCATCCCGGCCCGACAGCAACCGCTTGATCGAACTTCCGGTGTATTACAGCCCGGAATCCGGCCCGGACCTGGAAGCACTCGCCGGCTACGCAGGCCTTGATACAGAGTCGGTCATTCGCATGCATTCAAGCCGTGAATACCGGGTTCACGCACTGGGCTTCGCGCCGGGCTTTGCCTTTATGGGGCAAGTGGACCAGGCCATTGCCTGCCCCCGCAAAGCCAGCCCCCGCAAACAGGTGCCGGCCGGCAGTGTCGGCATCGCCGATCGCCAGACGGCGGTTTACCCCGGCGAATCGCCCGGCGGATGGCAGCTGATTGGCCGGTGCCCTACCCGGTTGTTCGATGCCGTGAACCTGTCGCTGTTGCAGGTGGGAGACCGGGTAAGCTTTCACTCAATCAGCCGGGATGAATTCCTGGCATTGGGAGGCATCCTGTGAACTGGCTTGAAATCGTGCAGGCGGGGTTTCAGGCCAGCCTGCAGGATGAAGGCCGAAAAGGCTATGCACAACACGGGCTTGCCAGGGGCGGGGCGATGGATATCCGCGCCAGGCGCTGGGCCAACAAGCTGCTGGACAACCCTGCAGATGCCGCCACCGTAGAGCTACTGCTGGGGGGCTTCCGGGCGATTTGTCATGGCCGGGTGCAACTGGCTATTACCGGCGCCGACGCCCCGGTGACCATAAACCGAAAACCGGTGGCCATGTGGCAGACGGTCACGCTGCAAGACGGTGACGAACTGGCCATTGGCCATGCCCGAAACCATCGCTTTATCTGCATTGCCATAGCGGGTGGCTTTGATGGCCCCAGCCTGTTCGGCAGCCGGTCCGTGGTTATACGCGAGGCCTTCGGAGAAACCTCGCCGCTGGCACCCGGAAACCGCCTGAAAGCTCTGGCGCAAACACCCGAGCTGCCCTGGCGACAGGCCCCGGAACAAGCCCGAGACTATCTGACAAAACCTCCCACGCTGCGGATTATCCCCGGCTACCAATACCGGAGCTTCACCCGGCAGGACATCGTCAGGCTCACCACGCAGGAGTATCAGGTGTCAGAACTGTCAGACCGGATGGGCTACCGGCTGGAAGGCAGGGCAATGACCGCAACGCCGCCAGGAATTATTTCCGAAGGACTCTGCCCGGGCGCAGTACAGATACCCGGAGACGGCCAGCCTATTGTGCTGATGACGGACTGCCAGACCATTGGCGGCTATCCGAAGCCCGGCGTAGTATCACGCCTGGACCTGGCGGCACTGGCACAGCAATTGCCGGGAGGCAAAGTGAGGTTCGAGCTGGCGGACCTGGCTACGGTTCAGAACGAGCGTCGTCTGTTTGAGCTTTATTTCCGGAACTCTCGCTGGGCCGGGAACGGCCGGACACTTGAGTGGATTTGACGTTCGCGTCATCGTTAAGGTCGGGCACTGCCTGACAGAAAGTACACTCTTCGGCATCAACCGCCGCCCCACCCGTTTCCACGTAGCGAATCCGATGACTGGCCTTGCCACGATTGGCAGACACGGCAAAGCGGCGATTCTTGCGCTCGTGGTCGGCTTCAGGAGTTTGATGGTCATCCATAGCGGCACCTGCTGTTTACGGTAAACGGTTCAGCAGTGAGTGTACGGCAAAATCGGAAGCGGATGCTAAAACAGAGGAAAGTGCGTATTCGGAATGATGCGTCTATTGGTAGGTATACCCCACTCCCCCTTCAAAACCAATTGATTTCAAAGGAAAAATGGCGGTGGGCCAGGGATTCGAACCCCGGGACGGCTATTAACCGTCGGCGGTTTTCAAGACCGCTGCATTCAGCCACTCTGCCAGCCCACCGTCTTGTTGGATCGGCGATGAACCGCCTTTCCTCAGCTGCCTTGCGACAGCGGGTGGAATGATACCGGATTTACCTATACTGTCAACGCCCTGAAGAAAAAACGATGTAAATTCCGGAGCTTCTGAACAATCCATAT
>CAYUNQ010000028.1:0-3717 GCA_964446185.1 uncultured Marinobacter sp.
TGGTGATGGCTGCGACAGGCCGCCGGGCGCTGGTAGACGGGCTTGGCCTTACCGATCTCGGTGTGGAGCTGACGGCATCAGGCCACGTGAAGGTGGACGATCACTTCCAGACTGCTGTGCCGTCTGTATTCGCGCTGGGGGATGTTATCGGAACACCGCAGTTGACCCCGGTAGCCCTGGCGCAAGCTATGGTGTTGTCACGCCGATTGTTTGGCGATGGTCAGGGCGACATGGATTACAGCGCTATCCCGACGGCAGTGTTCTGCCAGCCGAATATTGGCACCGTGGGCCTGACCGAAGAAGACGCGAGGGAAGCGGGCCATCAGGTGAGTATTTTCCGGTCGGAATTCCGGCCCATGAAATACACCCTGAGCGGCCGTGACGAGCGTTGCCTGATGAAACTGGTGGTGGATAAAGATACTGACAAAGTGCTGGGTGCGCACATGGTTGGCCCGGATGCTGGCGAAATCACCCAAGGACTCGCGGTGGCCATCAAAGCCGGAGCCACCAAGGCTCAGTTCGATTCTACCATCGGCATTCACCCCACCTCCGCAGAAGAATTTGTCACCATGCGGGAGCCGGTGGCTTAACTCTTCTCTGGAAGACAGAAGGGCAGGTCAAAGCGAAAGTAGGCTCCCTGCCCGAGATCGGTGTCTACCTGCACGTGGCCGCCCATCAGCTCAACCAGGCGCTGCACCATGGATAACCCCAGTCCGCTGCCAACCTGCATGCTGGTGGCTGGGTTTCCTGCCATTGATTGCTCATAGTGCGGTAACAGGTTGTCCAGCCTCTGGCCAGCACTGCCTGAACCTGAATCACTGACTGTGCAGTTCAGAACTGCCTTGTTGCTGCTGTCTTCCGCCCAGCTTGCCCGGATGCTGATGTAGCCATCACTGGTATATTTCAGCGAGTTGCCGAGCAATCCTGCCAGTATCTGTCGCAGCCTTGCGGAGTCGCCCACCACCATGGCTTTATCCGGCCAGTTGCCCTGAAAATGCAGCTCCAGCATCAGCCCCTGCTGTTCGGCTGCCAACCGGTAAGAGGCCGCACAGTTGCTGATCAGATCGCGGAGGTCAAACTCTTGCTGGGCCAGCTCAAAATTGCCGCTTTCCATCTGGGCAAAATCCAGCATGTCGGAAATCACGGTCATCAGGTCCTGGGTAGATTTTCGGGCGGTGTCCAGATAATCCGCCTGCTGCTTGCTTAAAGGCTCCTGGTTCACCAGGTCAATCATGCCCAGAACGCCTTTCAGGGGCGCTCGCAATTCCTGGCTCATTACGGCGAGAAACTCTGACTTGGCCTGGCTTGCGCTTTCTGCCTTCTCCCTGGCCGTTTCCGACAGGGTAAGGGTCTGGTCCCGGTCTGCTCGTGCCTGCTCCAGGTGGCGAGCCAGCTCATTGAGTTGCTGTTGTATTTTTGCTACCTCCCGGCCACCACCATGAGGCTCAACCGGTTGTTGGCTATAGTCAGCCTGCATCAGCAGGTTCACGCGGCCTGAAAGTTGACTGACAGACCGGAACACGGCGCTGAGAAAGTGATTGACCAGCAGCATGGTGAACAACAGCATGGCGATGCCTACTGTCACCGAGGACAAGAGGATCTCATTTTGTCGGCTATCCAGAACCTCAGTACTGACCGCCACCTCAAGCGTACCAACACGAAGGGATCCTGCGCTGAAGTTCCACTGCCCCATAAGCCACTCGGTACCTGAGCCCAGTTCAACCGGTTCCTGGAGTATTTCGGCGGTATAAATGGTTACTGGCGCGAGGCTACGATCCGAAGAAGACACTCCGTTACTGACATACCCGATCTCCTGGCCGACCACATCGGTAACCCTGAGCCAGTCCGCCTTGCTGCGCCTCAGGGACTGTCGAAGGACCTGCTCGAGGGAGCTCCAGTTACCGGACACAACCGCATACTCCAGCGCAGGTGCCAGGCTATCGGCAAACAGCTGGCTGCTTTCTGCCAGGTCCCGTCGGGAATCTTCCAGCCGCGCAGTGGTAAAGAACACCAACAGCACTACAAACATAATCGCGGCAGGCAAAACGCCAATCAATAACCGGCGGGACAGGGACATTCCGGGTTTGCGTTCGGCGCGGCTCATTGCACGGACTCCTGCTGTTCCCGGATAAACCGGTCAACCGTTTGCGCGATCCAGTCCCTGTCTGGCAGAGGAATATTCAGGGATCGTGCAACTTGCTTGTTCACCTCTACCCGGTAGTGATCAGGGTAGGCCGGGGCGGGGAGGCTGCCAGTTTCGAAAAACGCCTCCAGATAGTCCGCAGCCTGTTTCGCCATTGCGGTAAATGGCGCATAACTTGATGCCAGTGATCCTGCTTTGACATAGGCCTGGCTGGGGCCAATAAGAATGCGGTTACGGCGATAGGCCGTTAACAGAATATGTTTGATATTACGGGGGTTGTAGATTTGGTCGTCGAGGCCGGCCAGAACAAAGTCCCCGTACGCAAGGGCGCGGTTCAGACTGGGGATGAGTTGGTTTTCGCTGCTGACGGTAAATATACGAGCCTGAAGGCCGTAGTTCGGTAGCTGGTCAATCAGCGGTTGGTACATGTCAGCGGACCCGAGGGTGGCCAGAATGCTGATACGGGTCGCCTGGGGCAAAATGGCCTTTCCGGTGAGCGCCTGCCGCAATAGCGGAACGTCATAGTACACCGCACTGATGTGGCTGCCGGCCCTTTCTGTATAGGCATCAAGGGTTCGTTTCTCCATCAACAGCGCCAGCACCGGAGCGGTGGTTCCCCGTTCCTCGAACCGGGAGAAAGCCGCTGGGCCGATGGTAATAACCGGCTTGCCCGGAGACAGCGGCAAGTGGCGATGGTCCATGGCCACCAGTTCAACCCGATCACCCAGTTCAGCCCTGATCAGGCCGGTTAGGTGCCGGTCCAGGGCGGAATTCCCGGAGCCTTCTACATAGGCAACCGGGTGAGTGACCGTGCTGGCCAGTACCGGTGATGTGAGCAACAACATAAACACGAACAGCCAATGGGCTGGTCCGGGCTTATGAAACAGGCGTCTGGGCACGTTTATTGTCCTACCTTCCTGACTGGTGGTGACATACATCATGGCTGCGTTCTGCTTTTATCAAAAACGCAGTCCGGCTTCGACAAAGAACTGGTTGTGATCTTCTACATTGTTGTCGGAACTCAGCTCCGGGTCCCGGTTTAAATAGTGCTGCAGGGTAAAAGCCAGCTCGGCGCTGTAGCGTGGCCCGTAGAAGCTCTTGCTCAGACGGGTGTCGATACGTTCGAATTGGGTGTTGAACTCATCTGCCCAATAAAAGGCAGACGCAATCCTGAACCCGAGCGGCAGATCCTGAATGGCGGCAACGCTGCCGGAATGCCGAACCGACATACGGGTGAGCAGGGCAACTGCTTTGTCCTGGGTTTTGGTATCCACATTGCCATCAGCGCCGATAATGGGTTCGCCGGAATACCAGGTGTCCTGGTCCAGGTAGCCATAACTGGCCCTGAGAGTGGTGCCGGGAAAGTCCAGGGAGGCTTCTACCTCGAAGCCTTTCTGGTCTACCGCTACGTTGTTGTCGATGGTCCACTCCTTAAGCTGGATAACGCCACTGATCATATCCCTGAGCTCGTCTTTGAAGCCCCGGACCTCCAGTGAAAACAGCGCAGAATCCATTGGGAACTGGCCGAAATAGCTTATTTCCCGAGAGGTTATACGCTCTTCCTGCAAGTCTTT
>CAYUNQ010000028.1:3817-16537 GCA_964446185.1 uncultured Marinobacter sp.
GTGTATTCCAGGTTACCGAAGTAGCGGGACTGATAGCTGTTGCCACGGCCGTTGAAGTAGGTTTCCGAGCGATAGGTGTCTTTGCGGAAGCCGGCTCCTGAAACAAGCTTCAGGTTGTCACTGAACAGCAGGGTGTCCTGAAACTCAAATTCCAGGCGGGTGTCTTCGGAGTTGGCGTTTACCGTAGCAAAGGCCATCTCGCCGCCGCTGCTGGTAAAGCACAGTCGTTCACGGTCATCACCATTATCAAAATAGGTATATTCGTAAAGCGGAGTTCCATCGCGCAGGCACTGGGCAGTATTGTCAGGGAAGGAAACGGCGTAGGCCTGCCGGCGATCAAAGTTCTCGACAGCGGCCTGGATGTGGAAAAAATGCCGGTCTGACGTGGCGTAGTTAAACCGGGTTTGCAGATAGAAATCCCTGACCTCGATATCCGGGTTTTCCAGCGGCTCCAGCTCGCCACTTTTGAAGCGATCCTGGTTATTGGTGCCATCGACCACGCCGCCGCGAAACTCCAGGTCGGCCTGGCTGTTTATTTGAAGACGTGAATCGTAGGTGAAGGAATTGATGTCATGGCCGTCGTAAAACGGCTCCTGCTCACCCCCTTCGATCTGATAGTCAAAGCCGTCGAACTTGCGCTTTTCGTAGGTCAGGCGCCAGTCATAATCAGAGCCGGTATTGCCGACAGAACCGAAAGTTCGCAGGTGGCCCCGGGAACCACGGGTAACCTTGAACTCGGCGCCGCCGGTGTCGGCAGGGTCCCGGGTGATGATGTTGATGGTGCCAAGGAAGGCATTAATGCCATAAGCGGCCGAGTTCGGCCCCCTGGCCACTTCAATGCGCTCGATCATTTCCAGCGGCACCGGCATGGTTTCCCAGTCCATGTCTGACAGCGTGGCCCGGTGAGCGGTACGACCATCCACCAGAACCTGCATGCGGCGCTGCTCGTAGTGCACGGTGCCATGGTAGGTGGTTACCGGCGTGTGACTGCCGACAAAGTTGACCACCATGCCCGGCACCAGGCGGAACACTTCGTAAAGGTTCATAATGCCGAGATTACGAATCAGGTCGCCTTCTATCACCGTTGTGCTACCGGGAACCCTGATTTTGGGCTGGCGCAGCTTGGTGGTTGTCAGTACTTCCGGGATATCTTCACTGAACCCGAAATAGCTGTTGGTAACAGGCTCCTGACTCTGGGCGAGGGCAGGGGCTGCGCTCACAGCAGCAACCAGTGTGGCGGCGCAGGTAATCCGGCGGCCGGCTGAAAATGCCGGTTTTCCGGGCATGGTTGCTACCAGGTAATTCGTAATGGGCATGGGTGTCGTTCTATAATTTGCCGAGCAGGCAGAGTAGTTGCGTTTATTGCCTAATCGTAGGGTAGATCGGGCGATTTGTCTCGAGAAACATTACCAATATTCCATGACCGGAGTTGCGAATTTATGAATTGTTGGGACATCCTGGGCATCGAACCAACCGGTGACCGGGAGCGAATACGGCTGGCTTACGAGCAACAGATGAAGTTTGCCTCCGATCAGGAAGCAGAAGCCCTCAGGCAGGCCTACCAGGAAGCGACCGGGGTCGCCCCTGCCGCGGCCGCGCCGTCTGAGCCAGTTCCCCGGGCCGCTGCCGTGGAAGCGCCGGAGCAGTCCGAACCACTGAGCGGCAACGATGCCCAGATTGTCCGGGAAGTAGTCATTCAGATACGGGCGTTAATGAATGACAATTACCGCCAGCAGGATGTAAACATCTGGAAGGCCATTCTGTGTGAACCACCCGCGGACCAGATTGCACTGCGCCGGGAGATTGGCCACCAGCTGGAGCATCAGATACGGCCGTTAGCCGAGAACGGAAGTTTTCCCGGGCCGGTTGCCCGTTTTCTGGGGGACTGGTTTGACTGGTTCAGTGTGCGCGAGGCCAACCCCGAACCGGATGAGCGGAATTATCCGGAATCCGGAGCCACCAATGAGCAGGGTTTTGAAGACCAGGCGGAGCAGCAACCCCAGATGGTGAACTTCTGGCCAGCGGTGATCGGCTGGATTGTCGGCCTGGTCATTCTGGCCGCTTTATTCGGCGGTATGGGCGGCTGAGCCCTGCTCGATTCTAACCCGGTACTTCTGGGCCAGGATGGCCCCTACAATCACCTGAATCTGGTTGTAGCACATAATGGGCAGCACAATCATGCCAAAGCCCGGATGGCCGGAGAACAGTACCTTCGCCATTGGCAGCCCCGAGGCCAGACTTTTCTTGGAGCCGCAGAACACCACCGCGGCTTCGTCTTCCAAACTGAAGCCCAGCTTTCTTACCATCATCCGCGCGATCAGCATGAATAGCCCCAGCAGCCCGAAACAGATCGCAATGGTGAACACAATCGCCTGAAGCGGCAGGTTCTGCCACAGGCCGCTGACCACTGAGTGCGAGAATGCGGAGTAGACGATAATCCAGATCACGCACTGATCGTACCGGGCCATCAGATTCTCATTCCTGCCCAGAAACCCGCCCAGCCACGGCCTTAGTGCGTGCCCCACGGCAAACGGCAACAGCAGCTGCAGAACAATATCTTTCAGGGCTTCCAGCACTGCAAAGTCGCCGGTGCCGGAAGTGGACACCAGCAACAGCAGCAGAAACGGCGTGAGCATCATGCCGAAGACGTTGGAGGCGGCTGCGCTGCAAATGGCCGCCGGTACGTTGCCCCTCGCCAAGGCGGTATAGGCAATGGATGACGACACCGCCGATGGCAGCACCCCCAGATAGAGAAATCCCAGCCCCAGATCCTTCGGCATCCAGTCTGGCGCAATCCCGCTCAGGGCGTTCACCGGGAGTACCGCCAGTGGAAAGAACACGAAGGTGAGGGCAGTGATCAGGATGTGCAGGCGCCAGTGGGTGGCGCCATCAACAATCTGTTGCCGGGACAATGCGGCGCCATGGAAAAAGAACAGCAGTGCTACGGCAACGGTACCGGCCATCGCCAGGGCATCTGCGGCACCTCCGGTCACAGGCAGGAATGAAGCCAGAACTATGGCGCCAAGTAACAATAACGTGAAGGTATCTATCCGGAACTTCATCGCTCAGTCCTTGCCGGTCAAAGCGTTCAGGCTCGGTGTGAGCAGTGCGCGGGACAGGGTTTCAGCTTTGGCCGCGTCTTTGCGACGGATGGCGGCCAGCAACAATTCGTGGTCTTCCTGGGTGGGTTCAGGCAGCTCGGAATCGGTTTCTGTCCGTTCGATGGTCTGACTGACGGCGTGAGAGAAGTAGTCGTAGAGCTCAATCAATGCCGAGTTGCCGGATGCCCGAACCAGGGCGTGGTGAAAGCACTCATCGTGCTGTATGCGTTCAGAAATGCAATCTCCGGCTGCCGCACGGGCGTCCAGTGCGCTGGTCATGGTCTTCAGGTCCTGCTCAGTACGCCGGTGGGCCGCAAGGCGTGCCGCTTCGGTTTCCAGCATGATCCGCACTTCAATCTGTTCCGCCAGTTTGCTGCGGGCAATGCGCCGGAGAGTCTCTCCTGCATCCCGATTGGCACGCACAAAGGTGCCGTCGCCCTGACGGGTTTCCAGCATGCCAACGTGAACAAGCACCCGAACCGCTTCCCGGATGGTATTACGGCTGATACCCAGAGCATCCGAAAGCTCTGCCTCTACAGGTAAGCGAGTACCCACCGGCCATTCGCCGCTTTCAATATTCTGACGAAGACTTTCAATGGCGGTTTCCACCAGGGAGCCTTTCCGGATTGGTTTCAGCATTGTGGATCATCCTTCAATATGATGAACCAATCATCCTATGAATTGGCGATAACTTCAAGCCGTGCAGGGCAGCGGCTTGAGTGGCAATCAGGCGTTTTCGGAACGGGGTTTCAGGAACTGATAGTCGGCGGTATCGACAAACCGTGTGGCAAAGCGGTAACTGAAGGTAAAGCCTGGCCAGTTCACGGTGTTGCGACCGTGCTCGTCCAGGTACCAGGAGGTGCAGCCGGCCTCCCACACGCTGCCGTCCAGCCCCCTTTGTACCACCTGGCTGTAACGGCTCTGGCGATCTTCGCGCACATCCATCGCCTGCCCCGGATAGCGGGACAGCGCCCTGAGCGCGCTCAGCACGTAGCGGAATTGGGATTCCAGCATGTACAGAATAGAGTTGTGCGCCAGGTTAGTGTTGGGGCCATACAACATGAACAGGTTCGGAAATCCGCTTACTGTGATGCCTTTGAATGCCTTGCTGCCATTGGCCCAGGCCTCGTTCAGGGACACGCCGTTGCGGCCGGTAATGTGGATCGGCGACAGGAATTCGGTGGCCCGGAAGCCGGTGCCGAAAATGATCACATCCGCAGGCCGGTGTTCGCCGGTTTCCGACACAATGCCGGTTTCGTCAATCCGGGTGATGCCACCGGTGATCAGGTTTACATGGGGCTCGTTCACGGCCCGGTACCAGTCGTTGGAGATCAGAATGCGCTTGCAGCCAATCCGGTATTCCGGAATCAGACCGGCGAGTTTGCCCGGGTCGGTCACCCAGCGGCGGGCCTCATTGCGGGCGCGGTTGGCAAAGAACTCCAGCAACCCCGAGAAACGGGTGAACGCCAGGGCGCGCACTTCGTTCTTCATATAGATCATCGCGCGATACAGCCGGTCCCACAGGGGCAACCTGGCGAACAGTGTTTGCTGCAGCGGTGTGAAGGTTTTGTCTGGTTTGGGCAGCACCCAGGCGGCCGAGCGCTGGTAAAGGTCCAGGTGGGCCACTTTCGGCGTGATTTCCGGCACGAACTGGATGGCGCTGGCGCCGGTGCCAATTACGGCAACTCGCTTGCCGTTCAGGTCGGTGTCGTGGTTCCAGCTGGCGGAGTGAAAATGCTCACCGCCGAAGGTCTCCAGGCCCGGAATATCCGGCATGGCAGGGCGGTTAAGCTGGCCGGTTGCGGTAATCAGCACATCAGCACGAAAGGTGTCGCCGGTACTGGTTGTCACCAGCCACTGATTGGCGTGCTCATCAAACTCGGCCGATTCCACCGGCTGGTTGAAGCGGATCAGCGGCTCAAGGTTGTGTTTGCGAACGCAGGCTTCGATGTATTCGAGAATCTCTGGCTGGGTGCCGAATTTCCGGCTCCAGTCGTGTTTGGGTTCGAACGAATAGGAATACAGGTGCGATTGCACGTCGCAGGCGGCACCGGGGTAGGTGTTGTCCCGCCAGGTTCCGCCCACGGCCCCCGCTTTTTCCAGCAGGGTGAGGTCAGTAACACCGGCTTTCTTGAGCTGGATGGCCATGCCAACGCCACCAAAACCGGTGCCGATGATAATGACAGAGGGGGATTTTTGTTGCTGTTGCCGGCGTCGTGTCATGGGTACTGCTTCCTGGACGTTTGTTTTTATATGACACGACTATAACCGGCTAACGCCGGAACCAAAAGACTGTTTCAATCAGATCCGATGGCCGGAACGCTCACATATTGGCAGCGCTGGCGTGGGCCGTGCTCTGCCAGTTTACGGTTTCCGGCTGAGCGCTGTCTCCGGCAAACAGGTGGCCCACCGCAGGGATGGCGTACCACAACTCGCCCCGGGTGGGGTTATGGCGGGCAAACTCGCCATGGCTCATGCCCACTTCCCAGATTTCATTGCTTTCCCAGCCTTCCGGAGCCAGCTCGATGCGCACCTCCGAACCAATCAGGCTGATGGCCTCGATCCGCAGCGGCAGGCGGGCATGGGCGGCCGGAGCCTTGGCCAGCTGCACTTCGTGGGGGCGCAGGTACAACTGGGCTTCCTGGTTATTCACCACGCCGGGCAAGGACACACGGGCGTTACCCTGAACCAGGCCCTGGCCTTTCACCACGCCGGAAAGCACATTCACATGGCCGAGGAAGTCGAACACAAAGCGGCTTTCGGGGCGCGCATAAAGTCCGGTCGGGCTGTTGACCTGCTCAACTTTTCCTTGGCTCATCACCACCACCTGGTCGGACAGCTCCAGCGCTTCTTCCTGGTCGTGGGTGACAAAGATACTGGTGAAGTGGAATTCATCGTGCAAGGCGCGCAACCAGCGGCGCAGGTCCTTCCGCACCTTGGCATCCAGGGCCCCGAACGGCTCGTCCAGTAGCAGAATGCGCGGCTTGGTGGCCAGCGCCCGCGCCAGCGCCACCCGCTGCTTCTGGCCGCCGGACAGCTGGGCCGGATAACGGTTGGCCAGCTGAGGTAGCTGGATCATCTCAAGGAGTTTCGTTACCTGCTGGCTGATTTCCTGTCTGGAAGGACGGATCTTGCGTGGCATCGACTCCAGCCCGAACGCAATGTTCTGGGCCACGGTCAGATGGCGGAACAAGGCATAGTGCTGGAACACAAAGCCGATGTTCCGGTCGCGCACGTGCAGGCTGCTGACGTCATCGCCGCCAAACAGTACCCGGCCGGAATCGGACGATTCCAGCCCGGCAATAATCCTCAGTAAGGTGGTCTTGCCGGAACCGGACGGGCCGAGCAGGGCGGTGAGCTTGCCCTCGGGAATGTCCAGCGATACGTCGTTCAGGGCCTGGAACTTGCCGAAAGATTTATTGATGCGGTCGATCGTGATGCTCATATCATGCACCTCCTGTTTTCGGCGCCGGGTGTTCAATTCGGGACTGTCGCCATTCCACAATGGCCTTGGCGATCAGTGTCAGTATGGCGATAGCGGCCAGTAACGAGGCCGCGGCAAACGCGCCGGCCACGTTGTAATCCTGATAAAGCAGTTCAACATGCAGCGGTAAAGTATTGGTTTGTCCGCGAACATTGCCGGACACTACAGACACCGCACCAAACTCGCCCACGGCTCGGGCGTTGGTCAGCACCACGCCGTAAATCAGTGCCCACTTGATGTTGGGCAGGGTGATTTTGCGGAAAATCCGCCAGCCGGAGGCACCCAGTACTACGCCGGCTTCTTCCTCTTCGCTGCCTTGTTGCTGCATCAGCGGAATCAGTTCCCGGGCCACGAACGGGCAGGTCACAAACACGGTCACCATGACAATGCCGGGCCAGGCAAACATCAGTTGCACGTCGTGGCTGCTGAGCCAGCCACCCAGCCAGCCGTTGCGGCCATACAGCAGCAGGTACAGCAAACCGGCCACCACCGGAGACACGGCAAACGGAATATCGATCAGGGTGATCAGCAGTTTGCGGCCGGGAAAGCGGAACCGGGTAACGGCCCAGGCCAGGGCCGTACCGAACACCAGGTTCAGTGGCACCGTCAACAGGGCCACCAGCAGCGTCAGCCCGATGGCATGCAGGCTGTATTCATCCAGGATGTTATCGCTGAAGGTGCTCCAGCCGGCGCTCAGCGCTTCGGTGAAAATCACGACCACCGGAATGACCAGCAGGATCACGGTCAGGCTCACGGCCAGGCCGATCAGGCTGCGGCGAACCCAGGGCTGGTCGCCGACTCTGTGCTGTTCCACCGCCATCTATCGACCCTCCAGCCGGCGCAAGTACCGGCCTTGCCAGAGGTTGATGGCAAAAAGCAGCACCAGAGAGACCATCAGTACGACAGAGGCGATGGCACTGGCCGCTGCGTAATCGTATTCCTGCAAGCGCACGAAAATCATCAGGCTGGTCACTTCGCTCACGTAGGGGGTGTTGCCGGCAATGAAGATGATTGCACCAAATTCACCGAGGCTGCGGGTAAATGACAGAGCGATGCCGGTTACCAGTGCCGGCCACAGTGACGGAAAAATCACCTTCCGGAACACCCGGGCATCGGAGGCGCCAAGACTGACGGCCGCTTCTTCATCGGCAGCAGACAGCTCCTCCAGAACCGGCTGAACCGTACGGACCACAAAGGGAATACTGGTAAAGGCCATGGCCACGACAATACCCAGGGGCGTGAACGACACTTCGATGCCTGCCTTTGCCAGAACCTGGCCGTACCAGCCATTCTGGGCGAACAGGGTGGCCAGGGTGATGCCGGCCACGGCAGTGGGCAGCGCAAACGGCAGATCAACAACCGCATCAATCAGGCGCTTGCCGGGGAATTCGTAACGAACCAGTACCCAGGCCAGCAGCAAGCCGAACAGGCCGTTAAACAGTGATGCCGCCAGGGCTGTCCAGAGCGTGACCTTATAGGATTCCACCACCCGGGGATCGGTGATGGTGAATACGAACTGATCCCAGGTCATGCCAGAGGTTTCTACTACCAGCCCGGTCAGGGGCAGCAGCAACACCAGGCTGACGAAGAACAGGGAAATACCGAGGCTCAGACCAAACCCCGGTAACACCCGTTTGCTTCGACCGGCAAAGCGCCGCACGGGGGCGGCGCCTGCTTGAGCGGATACTGGCATGCTTGCCTCTTACCGCCGACGCTGAAGCTGGTCGAGTTTGCCGCCACTGGTGAAGTGAACCTTCATGGCGTTTTCCCAGCCACCGGCGATTTCATCGATGGACTTGAGCTTGAGCTCCTTGAAGCGGTCGGCGTTCTCGGCTTTCACAACCTCGTTGTGAACCCGGTAGTTAAAGCCGGCCAGCAGGCGCTGGGATTCTTCAGAATACAGGTGGGTCAGGTATTCCTTGGCCAGCTCTTCGGTACCGTTCTGCTTGATGTATTCATCGATCCAGGTCACCGGGAACTCCGCCAGAAAACTAACCTCGGGAGTGATCACCAGGTACTCGCCATCCAGGCGGTCCGCCAGGTTGAGCACTTCGGATTCGAAGGTGAGCAAGGCATCGCCGATACCACGCTCAACAAAGGTGGTGGTGGCGCCACGGCCGCCGCTGTCGAACACTCGTACCTGACCCAGGAAATCCGCCAGGAACTGGTCGATCTTGGCCTGGTCATCGCCGAATGCGTCCTGGGCATAACCCAGAGCGGCCAGGTAGGTGTAGCGGCCGTTACCGGAGGTTTTCGGATTCGGCATTACCAGCGCAACGTCTTCACGCACCAGGTCGTCCCAGTTCTGGATGTTCTTGGGGTTATCCTTGCGTACCAGGAAGGCCATGGTGGAGTAATATGGGGAGCTGTTGTTGGGCAGGCGCTCGGCCCAGTTTTCCGGAATTAGCTTGCCGCGCTGGTGCAGGATGTCGATGTCGGTCACCTGATTGAAGGTGGCAACGTCGGCCTTCAGGCCCTGAATAATGGCCTGGGCCTGCTTGGAAGAGCCGGCATGGGACTGGTTGACCTCGAGGGTTTCACCGGTTTTTTCCTGCCAGTGCTTCTTGAATTCTACGTTGTAGGCGGCGAACAGCTCGCGGGCAATATCGTAGGAAGTGTTGAGCAGCTCCCGGTCAGCGGCAAGGGCTGGTTGGGCGGAGAGCAGGGCGGCGCCCAGTGCAAATCCTTTTAGCAGGTGTTTCATGGAAAGCTCCTCAGATTGGAATCAGTGAATCTGAGGAGCAATCTAGCAAAGGTTCCTAAGAACTAAAAATACTAAAAATAAATAATCAAAGCACTTTCGGAAATAAGGTCAGTACCGTAACAGGGCGGAACCCCAGGTAAAGCCGCCGCCAAATGCTTCCAGCAAGACCACCTGGCCGCGCTGAATACGGCCATCACGCACGGCTTCGTCGAGCGCCAGCGGCACAGAGGCTGCCGAGGTGTTGCCATGGCGGTTGACCGTTACCACTACCTGGTCCATCGACATACCCAGTTTGCGGGCGGTGGCGGAAATAATCCGCAGGTTGGCCTGGTGCGGCACCAGCCAGTCAATGTCGGATTTCTCCATCTGATTGGCTTCCAGGGTTTCATCAACAATGCGGCCCAGCGTGTTCACCGCAATCTTGAACACTTCATTACCCTTCATTTCTACGAATGCCTTGCCGGCTTTGATGGCGTCGAAATCGTTGGCTACACCGCAGGGCACGTGCAGCAATTCTTCGTAGCGGCCATCAGCGTGCAGGTGCGTGGACAGAATGCCGGCTTCTTCGCTGGCTTCCAGGATCACCGCGCCGGCGCCGTCGCCGAACAGCACGCAGGTGCCCCGGTCGTCCCAGTTGAGAATGCGGGAGAATACTTCAGCCCCGATCACCAGTGCTTTCTTGCTGGAGCCGGTGCGGATAAATTTTTCCGCGGTGGCCAGGGCGTACACAAAGCCACTGCAAACCGCCTGGATATCAAAGGCCGGGCAGCCTTCAATGCCAAGGCGAGCCTGAAGAATACAGGCGCAGCTGGGGAAGACCTTGTCGGGCGTGGTGGTGGCGAACACAATCAGGTCGATGTCTTTGGCATCAATACCGGAGGCTTCGATTGCCCGCAGGGCGGCCTGTTCGGCAAGGTCCACGGTGGTCTGGCCGGGCAGGGCGATATGGCGTTGTTCGATGCCGGTGCGTTCGCGGATCCACTGGTCAGAGGTGTCTACCCGCTGTTCCAGGTCCTTGTTGGTCACAATGTTGTCCGGCAGGTAAGAGCCGGTTCCGGCAATGCGTGCAAAGGTCATTCGGCTTGTCCAGAGTCAGAGTCGGTAACAATAGCCCCATGCTAACCCTTTGCAACGGGATTGGTATTAGCGGATTGTCATAGACGGCCCGGGCACGGTGAATACCGGCCCCGGGCCAACCCTTTCGGAAAATCAGCTGTTTTTCAGGGTTTTCATATCAATCACGAAGCGGTACTTCACGTCGCCTTGTTTCATGCGCTCGTAGGCTTCATTGATATTGCGGATGTCCAGCATCTCGATATCGCAGGTGATGTCATGTTCGGCACAGAAATCCAGCACCTCCTGGGTTTCGGGCATGCCACCGATCAGGGAGCCGGCAATCACCCGGCGCTTGGTGACCAGTAGCCCGGCCTGCAACGCTGGTTCCACCGGCGTGAGCAGGCCCACCAGAATGTGGGTGCCATCGTGCTTCAGGCACTTCAGGTAGGGGTTCAGGTTGTGGGCCACCGGAATGGTGTCGAGCAGGAAGTCGAAGGAATTGGCCGCTGCCTTCATCTGTGCCTCATCGGTGGAGATGATCACATGGTCTGCGCCCTGTTTCTTCGCTTCCGCCACCTTGGCCTCCGAGCGGGTGAAGATCGTCACTTCCGCGCCCAGCGCCTTGGCGAATTTCACACCCATGTGGCCGAGGCCGCCCATGCCCAGTACGCCCACCTTATGGCCCTTACCCACATTGAAGTACTTCAGGGGCGAGTAGGTGGTGATGCCCGCACACAAAATCGGCGCCGCCGCGGCCGGGTCGAGTTTCTCCGGCACCCTGACCACAAAGCGTTCGCTGACCACGATTCTTTCTGAATAGCCGCCATGGGTAACGGTGCCATCGCGCCGGTCCAGGCTACCGTAGGTCATGGTTGAGCCTTCATCGCAGTACTGCTCCAGCCCGGATTCGCAGGCGGAACAGGTGCGGCAGCTGTCTACCATACAGCCCACGCCCACCAGGTCACCGGCTTTATAGGCGGTAACATCAGGGCCCGTGGCCGTTACCCGACCAACGATTTCATGTCCCGGGACCACCGGATACATAGAGCCGCCCCAGTCGTTCTCAACGGTATGGAGGTCGCTGTGGCAGACACCGCAGTAGTCGATTTCGATGGCTACGTCGTCGGCCCGCAGTTCCCGGCGATCAATGGAACAGGGGGCCAAACCGGAATTCGGGCTGCTGGCAGAGTATGCGCGGGTGTTAGCCATGGGGAGTTCCTTCCTTAATAAAGGGTGGTGAATATTTTCGGGTCGACACGTAAACATAGGCGCCCGGTGCGCTATGGTACAAACCTTGACGACAAATTGTTTATTTTCCTACGGACCTCACGTTTATTTGGCTCAATAGTCGCTACCGTTCGGCGTAACATAGGTAAGTACTGCCAGCAAAAATCATCAGGGATGAATCCATGACTGCTCACCACACGTGTTCCAAGACTCCTCTCGCTGCCGTTTTTACGGTTTTGTCCCTGGTACTTGCCGGCTGTATGCCGGGCACGGTCGCCACCACGGTCGGTACCGGTTATGTCTATGAGCAAAAACAGGATCACAAGTACAAGCATGACGTGGACAGGGCGGTAGACAATTATCTGAATGATCACGCCACGTCTCCGTGCCGCCATGGTGAAGACCAGGTGATGGAGTCTGCCATTGAAATCATCAAGGAACACCGCCTGACCGGTGTCAATGAAGTGGTCAACCGCCTGAACTCCATTTACCAGGACAAGAGCCAGCCCGATAATATTCGGGCTGGCGCCTTGTACAACATGGCGGTGCTGGAATCCCGTCGCAGCGCGCCGAACAAGGCACTAGCCCGGAACCACTTCAAACAACTCTATGTGGAGTTTCCCAACGAGTATCGCTGCATCTTTGAAGAATCGGACTGGCGTGACGCCATGATCGAGAAGCAATTGCTGCTGCCCGGTGAAACCGTCGATTCCTTCCTGGAAGATGCCCGGAGAGACATCGAACGGCGCCAACAGTAAGGCCCTAACGATCGGCTGGCGTTGGCGGAACATCTGCAACAGTGTCGGAGGGGAACGTCGAGGTTAATTTCAGGGTATGCCATGAACCATGGTACTTTCTAATAAGAAAGCTTGGATGACGACAATCTGAGATATATGAAACTGGCAGGCAGACCCTATGAATGTAATCATCATCGGCGCAGGGATTATGGGCACCACATTTGCCACACTGGCAAAGGAGCTGGCACCCGGACTGAACATCACCATCCTGGAGCGACTGGATGGCCCGGGGGCAGGGAATTCCTGGGTGTTCAACAACGCTGGTACCGGTCACGAAGCCAACTGCGAGCTGAATTACACCCCGGTGGACGGTGAGGTCATCTCCGTTGAAAAGGCCCTGAAGATCCACGC
>CAYUNQ010000029.1:0-395 GCA_964446185.1 uncultured Marinobacter sp.
TTGCTGGTGCGTGATTTCCAGTCGGTGATCGGTCGTGAACTCCGTCAGCAGTCCCTGGAAAAAACCGGCAAGTTGCCGGATGCCCTGGTGGCCTGTGTGGGTGGTGGTTCTAACGCTATCGGTATGTTCTATCCGTTCCTGACCGACGAATCTGTCGAATTGTATGGCGTGGAAGCCGGCGGACTGGGGATCGAGACCGGTCAGCACGCCGCTCCGCTTTGTGCCGGACGTCCGGGTGTACTGCACGGTAACCGCACTTATCTGATGGAAGACGAGAACGGTCAGATTTCCAGTACCCATTCGGTCAGTGCCGGCCTGGATTATCCGGGCGTAGGACCGGAGCATGCCTGGTTGAAGGATATCGGGCGCGCCAACTACGTTTCGGTAACCGACGA
>CAYUNQ010000029.1:405-16457 GCA_964446185.1 uncultured Marinobacter sp.
GGTTTCCGCAAACTGACCCGTATTGAAGGTATCATGCCGGCACTGGAGTCTTCCCATGCGGTGGCCTATGCCCTCAAGCTGGCTGCCACCATGGACAAGGACAAAATGCTGGTCATCAATGTCTCCGGCCGTGGCGACAAGGATATTCACACCATCGCCCAGTTGGATGGCATCGAGATCTGAAGGTATCAGGAGCAGGTATGAGCCGAATTGAAGGTGTACTGAAATCGCTGAAAGCGCAGGGCCGTAAGGCGCTGATCCCTTATATAACCGCCGGTGATCCGCATCCGGATCAGACGGTGGACCTTATGCATGCGCTGGTGGCCGCCGGTTCCGATATTATCGAGCTCGGAGTGCCTTTTTCTGACCCCATGGCCGATGGTCCGGTGATTCAGCTGGCCTGTGAGCGGGCGCTGAAATTCAACACCTCACTGCGCCAGGTGATCGGCATGGTGAAGGAATTCCGCAAGACCAACAGCGATACTCCGGTGGTTCTTATGGGCTACCTGAACCCCATGGAAGCCATGGGGTACGAGGCGTTCGCCGATGCCGCTGCTGATGCGGGCCTTGATGGCGTGCTGACAGTGGACTTGCCGCCGGAAGAGGCTGATCAGGTTGCGCCGCTGTTTTCGGCGCGCAACATGGATCCGATTTTCCTGCTGGCGCCAACCACTACCGATGAGCGCATCAAGGCAATCAGTGAGCACTCATCCGGCTATGTGTACTATGTTTCTATCAAGGGTGTTACCGGTTCCGCCAGCATCGACGTAGATGACGTGGCCCGGAAGGTGGCACATATACACGAGTTGACGGCTTTGCCGGTGGGTGTCGGCTTCGGTATACGCGATGCGGAAACTGCCGCCGCAGTAGGCAGAGTATCCGATGGTGTAATTGTTGGCAGCGTGCTGGTGGATACAATAGCCCGACACCAGACAGATCCGGAAGGTCTTCGTAAGGCCCTGACTGATCTGTTGCACCCGATGCGCGAGGCTCTGGACAGCCTTAATTCCTGAGTAAACGGCGTCCAGGCATCAAAGGACAGGATGAAAGCATGAGTAATTGGCTGGAAAAGATCATGCCGAGCAAGATTCGCTCGGAATCACGGCAGCGTACCGGCGTACCGGAAGGCTTGTGGAAAAAGTGCCCCAAGTGCGGGGCGTTTCTTTACAAGCCCGAACTCGAGAAAAATCTGGACGTTTGCCCCAAGTGCAACCACCACATGCGTGTGAATGCCCGTCGCCGGCTGGATATTTTCCTGGACAAAGACGGCCGTGAGGAAATTGCTGCAGATCTGGAGCCTTCCGATCGTCTGAAGTTTAAAGATACCAAACGCTACAAAGATCGCCTGTCAGCGGCCCAGAAGGCCACCGGCGAGAAGGATGCGCTGGTAGCCTTTAAGGGGTCTACCCTGGGTGTCCCTCTTGTTGCCTGTGCCTTTGAGTTCAACTTCCTGGGCGGCTCCATGGGTCAGGTGGTGGGCGAGAAGTTTGTTCAGGCTGCCAATGTCGCCCTTGAGCACCGGATTCCGTTAGTGTGCTTCTCTGCCAGTGGCGGTGCCCGCATGCAGGAGGCGATCCTGTCGCTGATGCAGATGGCGAAAACTGCGGCCGTTCTGGAGCGCATGAAAGCAGAGGGCATTCCCTATGTTTCTGTGCTCACAGATCCGGTCTTCGGTGGTGTGTCGGCCAGTCTGGCTATGCTGGGTGATCTGAATATTGCCGAACCTTATGCGCTGATCGGTTTTGCCGGCCCGCGGGTTATTGAGCAAACCGTTCGTGAAAAGCTGCCAGAAGGCTTTCAGCGCAGTGAATTCCTGCTGGAGCACGGCGCCATTGATATGATCCTGCACCGGCACAGTATGCGTGAGCGCATTGCCCACCTGCTGGCTAAGTTCACCGGTGGCGAAAGGCCTGGTACTGAAGCACCGATCGAATTCGAAATTACCGAGAAGCCCGATACTGATGAACCCTCAGGGCACTGACCCCTCGCCGGCGCCGGTCTGCAGCCCCGGCGCCGGGGCTTCCGTTCAGGAGTGGCTGAACTGGCTTGAAGCCATCCATCCTACAGAAATTGACCTTGGCCTGGACCGCGTTCTGGTGGTTCTGCGCCGGTTGTTCCCCCGGAAACCGAACGCACGGATCATTACCGTAGCCGGTACCAATGGTAAGGGCACCACGGTTGCGACCCTGGAAAAGCTGTTGCTGTCGTCTGGTCGCAGCACCGGTGCTTATACGTCTCCGCACCTGCAGAACTACAATGAGCGGGTCAGGCTTAATGGCGCTGACATTGAGGACGCCGCCCTGGTCAAGGCTTTCGAAAAAGTAGAAGGCGCCAGGGGCAAAGTCAGCCTTACTTACTTCGAGTTTGGCACCCTGGCAGCATTCGTGGCCTTTGCCGAAGCGGGTGTTGAAGACTGGGTGCTGGAGGTCGGCCTTGGCGGAAGGTTGGATGCAGTCAATGTGCTCGATGCCGACTACGCCGTGATCACCTCTATTGATATCGACCATATCGGTTTCCTCGGTGATAACCGTGAAGTGATCGGTTTCGAGAAGGCCGGCATTTTGCGGCGCGGAATTTTTGCAGTCTGTGCCGACCCGGAACCGCCGGCTTCGGTACTACAGCAGGCGGTGGCCCAGAAAGTTGATCTGCAGGTGACGGGCCGTGACTATCAGTTGTCAGCCAGCCAGAACGATGCGGCAACTATGGAGTTGGCGGTTGGCGATGATTTGATCGAGTTGCCCGCGGGGCCCCTGCCTGTGCAGAGCGTTGCCGCGGCGGTGGTTTTGGCGCGCCGTTTGTTGCCGGATGTGGCTCCGGAAATACTGGGTAGGGTTGCCAGGACCGTGACCGTGCCAGGACGATTCGAACTGCTCCGCGAAAACCCCAGGGTTCGGGTTGATGTGGGGCATAACCCCCATGCAGCCCGCTGGCTGGCCGGCCGTGTGAAAGCAGAGCATGGTGCCGGAGGCAAGGTGCACGCGGTGTATGCCGCCCTGGCAGACAAAGATGTCGATGGCGTTATGGCGGCCATGAGGCCGGTCGTTGATCATTGGTATTTTGCCGGTCTGGATGTGCCCCGAGGGTTGTCTGTGGATGCCCTGTTAGCCCATGCCCGAGGTTGCGGTGTCAGCGGAGGGGAGGGCTATGAAAACGTCAGCCTGGCGTTACGGGCAGCTGTCGCCAAGGCCGGCCCTGATGATTTCGTGGTTGTGTTTGGCTCGTTCTATACGGTGGCCGGGGCTCGGGCAGAGCTGATAGTGGCGGCGTCTTAAACTTTGTCCATTCCTTGCGCACAGGCTTGGAGTTGGGACAGGTCACGGTTAGTATCTTGTTGAACGGATAATATACGGGAGCCGTCAACGGTGGATGGATTGAAGCAACGGATAATCGGCGCGCTGGTACTGATTTCACTGGCAGTTATTTTTGTCCCGATGATTTTTGACGAGCCGCATTCAGAGCGCCAGTCTACGCCAATCACCATCCCTGAAGAGCCGCCGTTCCCGGAAGTGGACATGCCGGCCCAGCCTCAGGCCGCGCCATCGATGAACACAGAATCAGAAACGCCGGCCATGGGCTTCCGGGTTGTTGAAGAGCCGGCTCAGCCAGCCGCAGTGCCTGAATCTGAGCCCACGCCCGCGCTGGTAACCAGTCAGGGGGCGGAAGAGCCCGAGCCTCAGCAGCCGGCCCGCGTTGCCTTGCGGGAGCCCGAGCAGCCGAAAGAATTCGCCAAAACCCTTGAAGGTGCCTGGATCGTACAGTTAGGCAGCTTTGGTAATGCCGATAACGCCCGTCGTTTGCGCGACAAGGTGATCGATCTCGACTACGGTGCCCATCTGCAACAGGTGAGCAGTGGCGAGACTGAGCTCACCCGTGTCTTCAGTGGTCCTTTTGTGAGCAAGGCCGAGGCCGAAAAGGCAAAGGCTGTGCTTGATAAGGAATTCAAACTGAACAGCCTGGTGACCTCTGGCGGGAAATAACCGGTGTCCAGCCATTTATCGGCACAGTTTGGGCACTCTGCAGTTTGGTGCAGTGCGGTTTCCTGTTAGAATTCGCGCTTCCTATTCTTCGCCGGGATGTTCATGGAAACGCTGATCTGGATTGACTGGGTCATCATTGCCCTCATTACAGTTTCCACTGTTATCAGTCTGAAGCGGGGCTTCGTCAAAGAAGCCTTGTCGCTGGTAACCTGGATTGGCGCGTTCATTATCGCCCGCACCTTCCACCCCCAGATGCAATCGCTGCTGGAGTCCTCGGTTGAAACGCCGCTGGTTCGGTTGATTGCCGCGTTTGCGATCCTGTTTTTCGGTACCCTGATCATCGGGGCCATCATCAATAACATGATCGGGCACTTGGTTCGCGCTACCGGGCTGTCTGCCACAGACCGTGTTCTGGGTATGGGGTTCGGCCTGCTGCGCGGCGTGGTGGTAGTTATTGTTGGTATTGCGTTCACCCGGTATACGCCGCTGGCCCAGGACACCTGGTGGAAAACGTCAGTGATGATTGATCGCCTGGCGGTAGTAGAAGACTGGTCTCGCCGGACAATGGGGGATGAGTTCGCCCGGTTCCTCGGGCCGGCAGGCCAGGCGCAGGAACAACCCGGACCAGCTAACGAAATCGAAGACGTGAAACCCACGTCTGCATCCCGATAACATTCAGTTCTAACACTCGGAGAGTTGCCCAGCCATGTGTGGCATTGTCGGTATTGTCAGTACTTCCAACGTTAATCAGCTGCTTTACGATGCGCTGACCGTTCTTCAGCACCGTGGCCAGGATGCGGCGGGAATTGTGACCTTTCAGGACAACCGATTCTATCTCCGGAAGGATAACGGGCTGGTGCGGGATGTGTTTCACACCCGGCACATGCGTCGTTTGGCGGGTAACGTGGGTATTGGCCATGTGCGCTACCCAACCGCCGGCAGTTCGAGCTCGGCCGAGGCCCAGCCTTTTTATGTGAACAGCCCTTACGGGATCACCCTGGCTCACAACGGCAACCTGACCAACGCTGATGACCTGGCCGGCGACCTGTTCCGAACCGACCTGCGCCATATCAACACCAATTCAGACTCTGAAGTGCTGTTGAACGTATTCGCCCACGAACTGCAGAAGCAGGGCAAGCTGAACCCTACCAAAGACGAGATCTTCTCGGCCGTGCGGGCCGTACACAAGCGCTGTCGCGGAGCCTATGCGGTCATAGCCATGATTACCGGCTATGGCATTGTCGGTTTCCGTGACCCTAACGGCATCCGCCCGGCGTGCTACGGTGTTCGCGAGAGCGAAAATGGCCAGAAAGAGTATATGATTGCCTCCGAAAGCGTGGCCCTGAACGCGGCCGGCTTCGCCATGGTGCGGGATATTGCACCGGGTGAGGCGGTGTACATTGAAACCGACGGCACTCTCTACAGTGAGCAGTGCGCTGAGGCGCCCAAGCTGTTCCCCTGTATTTTCGAGCACGTTTACTTTGCGCGCCCGGACTCCATCATGGATCGCGTATCGGTATACAAGGCCCGCCTGCGTATGGGTGAAGTGCTGGCTGATAAAATTCTGCGTGAATGCCCGGAGCACGACATCGACGTGGTGATTCCGATTCCTGACACCAGCCGCACTTCGGCCATGCAGATGGCCTACCAGTTGGGTGTTAAGTACCGGGAAGGCTTTATCAAGAACCGCTACATCGGTCGTACCTTCATCATGCCGGGACAAAAAATGCGCAAGAAGTCGGTGCGCCAGAAGCTCAACCCGATCGACCTGGAGTTCCGCGGCAAGAATGTGATGCTGGTGGACGACTCCATCGTTCGCGGTACCACCTGTAAGGAAATCGTGCAGATGGCCCGGGATGCCGGCGCCCGCAATGTTTATTTTGCCTCTGCTGCACCCCCTGTCCGGTACCCGAACGTGTACGGTATCGACATGCCGTCGGCTAACGAGCTGATCGCCCACGACCGTACCGTTGAAGAAGTTCGGGACCTGATCGGCGCCGATTGGCTGGTGTACCAGGACCTCGAAGACCTGATTGCCTGTGTGGATGACGTCAACGATGATATCGACGGCTGGGAGTGCTCGGTGTTCACTGGCGAGTATGTAACCGGAGATATCGATGCAGCCTATCTCGCGCGCCTTGAAGGCCAGCGCAACGATACCAACCGCTCCAGCGGTCAGGTAATGGACGAAGATAACGGCATTATCGACCTGCACAATGATGAAGACTGACGCCAGCCCCTGCACTAGGAGAACCCGATGAGTTACGGCCGCGAAGAACACCTCTGGATTCCGGAGTCGGACCTGGACGGTATGTCTGTGGACACCCTTGCGGTGAGGGCAGGGCAGATCCGTACCGGGCAACTCGAACACAGTGACGCCATTTTTCCCACCTCCAGCTTTGTTTACGGCAGTGCGGCCCAGGCGGCAGCGCGGTTTGGGGGCGAGGAGCCGGGGAATATCTATTCCCGGTTTACCAACCCAACGGTTCAGGCCTTCGAGGGCCGGATTGCCGTGATGGAAGGTGGCGAGAAAGCCGTGGCCACTGCCTCCGGCATGGCCGCCATTCTGAGCACCTGCATGGCGCTGCTTAAAGCCGGTGACCATGTAATCTGCTCCCGCGGCGTATTCGGCACCACCAACGTGCTGTTCCAGAAGTACATGGCGAAATTCGGGGTAGAAACCAGCTTTGTTTCGCTGACCGATATGGAGCAGTGGCAGGCGGCGGTGCGGCCGGAAACCCGCATGTTGTTTATCGAAACGCCATCCAACCCTCTGTGCGAAGTGGCAGACATGGCTGCTTTATCGGCGCTGGCACGAGCCAACGATTCGTTGTTCGTGGTGGATAACTGCTTCTGCACCCCGGTGCTGCAGCGCCCGCTGGAACATGGCGCAGACCTGGTGGTGCACTCGGCTACCAAGTACCTTGATGGCCAGGGCCGTTGCGTGGGTGGTGTGGTTGTTGGCCCGGCAAAGTACCTGGATGAGGTCTACGGTTTCATCCGCTCTGCCGGCCCCACCATGAGCCCGTTCAACGCCTGGGTGTTCCAGAAAGGCCTGGAAACCTTACCGATTCGTATGCGAGCTCACTGTGCCAATGCGCTAGAGTTGGCTCGTTGGCTGGAACAGCAGCCTGCGGTAGAGAAGGTGTTCTACGCCGGGCTGGAGAGTCACCCGCAGCATGAGCTGGCAAAGCGCCAGCAAGATGGTTTTGGCGGTGTGGTTTCATTCCAGCTGAAAGGCGGCCGGGAGCAGGCGTGGCGATTTATTGATGCCACCCGGATGATTTCTATTACCGCTAACCTGGGCGATGTGAAAACAACGATTACCCATCCGGCGACCACTACCCACGGGCGCTTGTCGCCGGAAGACAAGGACAAGGCAGGGATCACCGAAAACCTGGTTCGGTTGTCTGTTGGTATTGAAGCCATAGATGACCTGAAAGCCGATCTGGATCGAGGTTTTCAGGCGCTGAAAGATTAAACTCACTGACGGTTTGGGCATTCATGGCGGAATCCGCTAAAGCGAAAAAAGCAGTATCAGCTGAGCTGACGGACAAACAGAAACGCTTTCGCCGCCTGATGGCACAGGGCGCCCGTGAGGGAGCGGTCATTGGCCTGATAGTGCTGTGCATTTATCTGGCCATGGCCCTGTTTACCTTCAGCCCGTCGGACCCGGGCTGGGCCAGCATTGGCCACGACACCAGCGTACAGAACTACGCTGGCCGCACGGGTGCCTGGCTGGCCAGTCTGCTGATGGACTTCTTCGGCCACGTGTCCTGGCTGTTTCCTGTCATGATTGCCGGTTATGCAGTGATGTTGATTCGCCTGCGTAACCAGTCACTGGACCTGCACTGGCCATTGTTCATGGTGCGGTTCGGTGGCTTTCTCCTGATTCTGCTGTCTGCCACCAGCCTGCTGTCGCTGTATTCTGTGTTTGGCTTGGGTGAATCCTCTGGTGGTGTGCTTGGCCTTGCGGTCTCCGAAGCCATGGTGCGCTTCTTCAACCTGCCTGCCACCACGTTGTTGCTGATTGCCATCTTCCTGTTTGCCCTGACGGTAACCGTCGGTTTGTCCTGGTTCCGGCTGATGGACCAGGTTGGAGCCTTAACCCTGAAAGTGGGGCTGGCCATCAAGGCACTGTTTACCCGTGCCGGTAACAAACCGGAAAAGCCGGCACGGCCAGCTCAACCAGAGCCGGAACCCCCGGTTATCCGTGACAAAGTGGTGGTGGACAGCAAACCTGCGGGCGCGAAGACTCAACGCTGGTGGCATCGCCTGCTGCGCCGCCGGGCCAAAGCGCCGGCAAGAGAGATCAAGGCGGCTGCTCCGAAAGTTCGTAAAGAGCCCGGCCTTGAAGGCCTGGCAGAAGTGGATCCGGAACCGGTACGGCTGGAAAGTTTCAGCTCCCGCGATGCAGGCGAGCCCCGCCCGGAGCCCACGCTCAAATCAGACAAGCCTGCCCAGGCCGGCAGTCGCGCACTGAAAATATCTCCGTTCAAGAAAGACGATCAGAAACCGGTAGAAAACAAGGGCTCCAGCAAGCAGGCGTCGCTGCTGGAAGATATTGAGAGCCCGATTCCGCCGATTACCCTGCTTGACGCTGCCGAAGCGCATAAGGATCGGGGCTACTCCGAAGAAGCTCTTGAGCATATGTCCCGGCTGCTGGAAGAAAAACTGGCTGATTTTGGGGTGACAGTAGAAGTGGTGGAAGTGAACCCCGGCCCGGTGATTACCCGGTTCGAGATCAAACCGGCGGCGGGGGTTAAAGTCAGCAAGATATCCAACCTGGCCAAAGACCTGGCCCGCTCCCTAGCGGTACTCAGCGTACGTGTGGTGGAAGTGATTCCCGGCAAATCTGTCGTGGGGATCGAGATTCCGAACGAAACCCGTGAGATTGTCCGCTTGAGCGAGGTATTGGGTGCCCGGGTGTTTACCGAATCTTCCTCCGCGCTGACCCTGGCGCTGGGTAACGACATTGGTGGCAACCCGATGGTGGCCAACCTGGCCAAGATGCCCCACCTGCTGGTAGCCGGTACCACCGGTTCCGGTAAGTCTGTGGGTGTGAACGCCATGCTGCTAAGCATGCTGCTGAAGGCAACGCCGGAAGAAGTGCGCTTCATCATGGTGGACCCGAAGATGCTGGAACTCAGCATCTATGACGGCATTCCCCATCTGCTGGCCCCGGTGGTGACCGACATGAAGGAGGCCGCCAATGCACTGCGTTGGTGTGTGGCCGAGATGGAGCGCCGCTATCGCCTGATGGCCAACCTGGGCGTGCGTAATATCGCCGGCTACAACAAAAAGGTGAAGGATGCCCGGGCCGAGGGTGAGCCCCTGCTGGACCCGCTCTGGAAGCCTGACGAATACCTGGCCAATGACGAGCAGGAACGCCCGGAACTCGACACCCTGCCGTTTATCGTGGTGGTGATCGACGAATTCGCAGACATGATGATGATCGTCGGCAAAAAGGTGGAAGAGCTGATTGCCCGGATTGCCCAGAAAGCCCGGGCGGCTGGTATCCACCTTATCCTTGCCACCCAGCGGCCATCAGTTGATGTTATTACCGGCCTGATCAAGGCAAACATTCCGACCCGGATTTCCTTCCAGGTGTCGTCCAAGATCGACTCCCGCACGGTTCTGGATCAGGGCGGGGCCGAGCAGCTGTTAGGGCATGGCGACATGCTTTACCTGCCGCCGGGCTCCGGCCTGCCGGTTCGGGTGCACGGTGCCTTTGTGGACGATGACGAAGTGCATCGGGTAGTCAGTGCCTGGAAAGCCCGAGGCGAGCCTGAATACGTAGACGACGTTCTTAATGGTGCCGAGGGCGAGAATCTGCCTGGCGTTCCAACCCTCTCTGAAGGAGGCGGTGGCGATGAAGGTGATGCCCTGTTTGACGAGGCGGTTGCCTTCGTAACAGAAAACCGGCGGGTGTCGATCTCGTCGGTGCAGCGCAAATTTAAAATCGGCTACAACCGGGCCGCCAATCTGGTGGATGCCATGGAGGCTTCCGGTGTGGTCAGTCCGGCGGGACACAACGGCGCCCGAGAAGTGCTGGCGCCCCCGCCGCCAAGAGACTAGGAGATTAGCCTATGATCAGATCACTGTTGACCGGAATTGTCTTTGTTCTGGCGCTCGGCGCAAGTGCACAAGCCTTCGCTGATAACGATCAGGAATCCATCAAGGCGGCAGAGCAGCTCTCAGCCATGCTACGCAGCTACGAAACCTACCAGGCCCGCTTCATTCAGATTGTGGTGGATGCCAACGGTGGCCGCATTCAGGAAACCCGGGGCAACCTGAAAGCCAAGCGCCCGGGCCTGTTCTACTGGGAAACCGGTGCGCCGCTGTCGCAATTCATTGCCAGCGATGGTGAAAAGGTGGAAGTGTACGATCCGGACCTTGAGCAGGTAACAATCCACACCCTGGATGACCGCATCCAGACCACGCCGGCATTGTTGCTCAGTGGCGAGGTGGGCAACCTGAACGAAAGTTATAAGGTGTCTGGTCGCAGCATCGGCGAGGATACCCGGGAGTTCACCCTGATACCCCGCAGTGCTGACTCGCTGTTCACCTCTTTGCGCCTGAGCTTCTACGATGGCGAACTGCAGGAAATGCGCATGGAAGACTCACTGTCCCAGATGAGCATCCTCAGCTTCGATGAGATCCGCCTGAACGAAAACATTGAGCGCAGCGCCTTCCGGCTGGAATACCCGGAGGAGGTTGACGTAATCCGGGACGGCGTCTGATGCAGGACAGCCTGTTTCAGACTGAAGCCGGTTTCCAGCCGCTGGCCGCCCGCATGCGGCCGGCAACCCTTGACGACTACGTGGGCCAGAAACACCTGGTCGGCCCCGGCAAACCCTTGCGCCGGGCGGTAGAACAGGGCCAGCTGCACTCCATGATCCTGTGGGGCCCGCCCGGGGTGGGCAAAACCACCTTTGCTCGCCTGTTGGCGAATGTTGGCGAGCTTTCCTATGAAACCCTGTCTGCCGTGCTCAGCGGGGTGAAAGAAATCCGCGAAGTGGTGGAGCGGGCCCGCAATCGCAAACAATCCCAGGGCCGCGAAACCCTGCTGTTTGTGGACGAAGTGCACCGCTTCAACAAAAGCCAGCAGGATGCTTTTCTTCCCCATATCGAAAACGGCACCTTTATCTTTGTGGGCGCTACTACCGAAAACCCTTCCTTCGAGCTGAACAGCGCTCTGCTGTCTCGCACCCGGGTTTATGTGCTGAAGAACCTGGAGCGGGACGACATTCTGCAACTGCTGCACCGGGCACTCACCAGTGATGTGGGGTTCGCCGGCAAGTTGCGGATTGACGACGATGTGCTGGAGACCATGGCGGCCTCCGCCGGAGGCGATGCCCGGCGGGCCCTGAATATTCTGGAAGTGGCAGCCGACCTGGCGGACCCGGAAGGGCCGGAAGCCAGCCGCATTACCGCCGCCACACTGGAGCAGGTGCTGCAAACCAGTTTGCGCCGATTCGATAAGGGCGGCGACGTCTTCTATGACCAGATCTCCGCGCTGCACAAATCCGTACGTGGCTCCAACCCGGACGGCTCCCTGTACTGGCTGTGCCGGATGCTCGATGGCGGGTGCGATCCGCTCTATGTGGCTCGTCGGCTGGTGCGCATTGCCAGTGAGGATATAGGTAACGCGGACCCCCGGGCCTTGCAGATCACCATGCAGGCCTGGGACGCCCAGGAGCGGCTGGGCTCGCCGGAAGGAGAGCTGGCCCTGGCCCAGGCGGTAACCTATCTGGCCATGGCGCCAAAAAGCAACGCGGTCTACACGGCTTTTAACCAATGCATGGCCGATATTCGCAAAGATCCGGACTATGAAGTACCGGTTCATCTGCGAAACGCCCCGACCAAACTCCTCAAAAGCATGGGCCACGGCGAGGAGTATCGCTACGCCCATGACGAGCCGGACGCCTTCGCCGCCGGCGAATCCTACCTCCCCGAACCTATCCATCAGCGCCGCTACTACCAGCCGGTGATGCGCGGGCTGGAGATCAAGCTGGCCGAGAAGCGCCAAAGGCTCGACGCCCTGGATGCGCAAAGCCCGAAAAAGCGCTATTGATCCACCCGGTTTACTGAATTTGCACCGGGCGCAGGGCAGAAGGTGGCCAGCAGAACTGCGGCAGGTATAATGCCGCTATATTCATTCATTCGTTAACCGGTAAATCAGGAAGATCATGCTCGATCCGAAACGTGTCCGTACCCAGACTGAAGAAATCGCCCGCCGGCTGGCCATTAAGAACTTCGAGTTTGATGTGGCTACCTTCGAAAGGTTAGAGGAGAGCCGCCGAGCCATTCAGGTTCGCACGGAAACACTGCAGAGCGAGCAGAACAAGCGTTCCAAGTCCATCGGCAAGGCCAAGGCCGCGGGTGAAGATATCCAGCCGTTGCTGGAAGAAGTGGACAACCTGAAGCGCCAGAAGGCGGAAGCAGAAGACGAACTGCGTTCGGTTCAGGAGTCCCTGAACGCCTTCTTCGCCGGCATTCCGAACCTGCCGGACGACGATGTGCCGCCGGGCAAGAATGAAGACGACAACGTTGAAACCCGCTTGTGGGGCACGCCCCGGGAATTTGATTTTGAGCCCAAAGACCATGTGGCACTGGGTGAAGATCTGAAAGGCCTGGATTTCGAGAAAGCCAGCCAGTTGGCCCATTCCCGGTTTGCCGTAATGCGCGGCCCGCTGGCGCGCCTGCACCGTGCTCTGGCCCAGTTCATGCTGGACCTGCACACCGAGGAGCACGGTTACACCGAGGCCTACGTGCCGTACCTGGTGAATGCCAATACCCTGTTTGGTACCGGTCAGTTACCGAAGTTCGAGGAAGACCTGTTCCGCACCGCCGGTGACAACCCGCTGTACCTGATCCCGACGGCGGAAGTGCCGGCCACCAACCTGGTGTCTGACACTATTCTGGATGACGCGGAGCTGCCGCTGCGCCTGGTTTGCCACACCCCCTGTTTCCGCAGTGAAGCCGGCTCCTACGGCCGGGATGTGCGGGGCATGATTCGCCAGCACCAGTTTGACAAGGTAGAACTGGTGCAAGTAGTTCGCCCGGAAGATTCCGCCAAGGCACTGGAGCAGCTCACCGGCCACGCCGAGAAAGTGCTGCAGCTGCTGGAACTGCCGTACCGGGTGATGACCCTGTGTGGCGGCGATATGGGCTTCTCGGCGGCCAAGACCTTCGACCTGGAAGTCTGGTTGCCGGGGCAGGGCAAGTATCGGGAGATTTCTTCCTGCTCCAACACCCGTGATTTCCAGGCCCGCCGTATGCAGGCCCGCTGGCGTAACCCGGAAACCGGCAAACCGGAGCCGGTACACACCCTTAATGGCTCCGGCCTGGCGGTAGGCCGTGCCATGATTGCGGTGATGGAAAACTACCAGCAGGCGGACGGCAGCATCCTCGTTCCGGAAGTGTTGAAGCCGTATATGAGAGGCCTGGACAGAATCCAATGAGCCAGAACAAAGAAGGTACTCCACCGCCAGGTGCGATTGGTGTGGCCTCAGCTGCACCAAGGTATCGGGTGAATCCGATAACCGAAAACCCGAATAACTCTGCCGGGGAGGTTGCGCTGGTGGGAGCCGGGCCGGGTGACCCCGAGCTGCTGACCCTGAAGGCCTGGCGGCTGATCACCAATGCTGAAGTGGTGTTGTACGACCGCCTGGTGTCACCGGAAATCATGGCACTGATTCCGGAAAGTGCCGAAAAGATCCACGTGGGCAAGCAGCGTGCAAACCACACCTTGCCGCAAGATCAGATTAACCAGCGCCTGGTGGACCTGGCCCGTGACGGCCGTAAGGTAGTGCGCCTTAAGGGTGGAGACCCGTTTATCTTTGGCCGAGGTGGCGAGGAAATCGAGACCCTGGCGCAGGCGGGGGTGCGGTTTCAGGTGGTGCCGGGTATTACCGCAGCGTCTGGCTGTTCGGCCTACGCGGGAATTCCGCTGACCCACCGGGACTATGCCCAGTCGGTCCGGTTCATTACCGGCCACCTGAAGAACGACAGTTGCGATCTGCCCTGGGCCGATTTCGTGCAGACCAGCCAGACTCTCGTGTTCTACATGGGGCTGGTGGGCCTGCCGATTATCAGTCGGGAGTTGATAGCCCACGGCATGGCGCCGGATATGCCGGTCGCATTGGTGTCCAAAGGCACCACGCCGGAGCAGGAAGTCATTACCGGTACGCTGGAGACCATCGTCGGTATCATCGAGAACCGGGAAGTGGCGGCGCCCACGCTGGTAATCATTGGCGAGGTGGTTACCCTGCGCAACCGCCTCGACTGGCTGGGCGTACAACCCGAGCCTTACTGAACCGGCCTACCATCAGGCATAAAAAAACCGGGCTGAATGAGCCCGGTTTTTTTATGCTTTGCAAACGAATCAGCCGATACGCTTGGGCAGTACGTCCTTGAGCTTTTCACGCATGGTGCGGATAGCTTTCTCGGTGGTTTCCCAGTCAATACAGGCATCGGTTACTGACACGCCGTACTTCAGGTCTGCCAGGTTTTCCGGAATGGACTGGCTACCCCAGTTGATGTTGCTTTCCACCATCAGGCTCTGGATGGACTTGTTGCCTTCCAGGATCTGGTGGGTAACGTCCTGCATCACCAGCGGCTGAATAGCCGGGTCTTTGCTGGAGTTGGCGTGGCTGCAGTCCACCATGATGGACTTGCGCAGGTTGGCCTTCTCCAGAGCCTGTTCGCACAGGGCCACACTCACGGAGTCATAGTTGGGCTTGCCACCGCCACCACGAAGCACCACGTGGCCATAGTTGTTGCCCTTGGTGCGGATAATGGCGCCTTTACCCTGCTGGTCAATACCCAGGAAGCTGTGCGGGTGGGAGACCGACTTCATGGCGTTAACGGCAACGTCCAGGCTGCCGTCGGTGCCGTTCTTGAAGCCGATAGCCATAGACAGGCCGCTGCTCATTTCACGGTGGGTCTGTGATTCCGTAGTACGGGCGCCGATGGCAGACCAGGCAATGGTGTCTTGCAGGTACTGCGGGGAAATCGGATCCAGGGCCTCGGTTGCCGTCGGCAGGCCCAGTTCGTTGATGTCGAGCAGCAGGCGGCGGCCGATGTGCAGGCCCTGTTCGATATCGAAGGTATCGTTCAGGTGCGGATCGTTGATCAGACCTTTCCAGCCAACGGTGGTGCGGGGTTTTTCAAAGTAAACCCGCATCACCAGCAGCAGGGTGTCGCTGACTTCATCGGCCAGTTTCTTCAGTCGGGCGGCGTAGTCCCGGGCGGCGTCCACATCGTGGATGGAGCAGGGGCCAACTACAATAAACAGCCGGTGGTCTTTGCCGTCCATGATGTCGTAGATAGCCTGGCGGCCATTGGCCACGGTTTCCGCAGCGTTATCTGAAAGCGGCAGTTCGCTTTTCAGGGCTTCAGGAGTGATCAGTGATTCCTGACTGGCTACGTTCAGGTTTTCCAGTTTCTTGCCCGACATCTTGTAGTGCTTCCCCGGTGACTGAAGATTAACGCGAATGGCACCGGCAGGCGGTTGGCCGCCCGCCGGTAAGCACGTTAGTCTGCGTTATTTGGCAATGCTTTTCAACGGCGGGGCTCAGTCGTCCAGCGAGCCCATACCGTTGATATTGGCGCCGGCGTCTACGTACAGAATCTCGCCGGTGATACCGGAGGCCAGGTCAGACGACAGAAACGCAGCGGCGTTGCCCACTTCGGTGGTGGTCACGTTACGGCGCAGCGGCGCGCGCTTGGCGTTCTCGTTCAGCATACGGCGGAAGCTGGCAATACCGGAGGCGGCCAGAGTCTTGATCGGGCCGGCAGAAATCGCGTTCACCCGGATGCCTTCCTCGCCCAGGCTGGCGGCCATATAACGCACGTTGGCTTCCAGGGAGGCCTTGGCCAGGCCCATCACGTTATAGTTCTGCAGAACACGCTCCGCACCCAGGTAGCTCAGGGTCAGCAGGCTGCTGCCTTCGTGCATCATCTTGCGGGCACCCTTGGCCAGCGCCACGAAGCTGTAGGAGCTGATGTCGTGGGCAATCTTGAAGCCTTCGCGGGTGGTGACATCCACATAGTTGCCGTTCAGCTCAT
>CAYUNQ010000030.1:0-16309 GCA_964446185.1 uncultured Marinobacter sp.
CGCAAGGAGCGTGTTTCAGAAGGGCTTACCCCCAGACGGGCAATGCTCCGCTGTCAGAGGAGGTTGGGTGCCCGGCTCAAAGCCAGTCATTCAGCATAATGCCGATACCAAACCGCTCAATCCGCTCATTGTAGTCAATCAAGCTCTCCCCATACCCGTTGTAGTACTGGAAAAACCCCTTCAGTCTGTCCCCCACCGGGAAACTGTACCCGAACTCCACCGACGTCCGGTTATCCGACCGCAGATTATTCAACAACTTCAGCGAAAACGTCCGGTCCTCCGTCAGCTTGTACACTGCGTTATAGCTGGCATAGCCCAGATACTGCTCGATATCCGCATTATCATTCTCACTGGCACTCTCCGGCAGCCGGTACCAGGGTTGTACCTGGAACAGCCAGCGATCATAGCTGTAGGCAGCAGACGCCATAATCCGGTTCCAGCTCCGGGACCGGGGGTCCGACTGGCCGTTCGACTGGTGGTTGAAACCGATAGTGACCCCGTTCAGGGTGCCTGGCCCGATATCCCAGTCGAGCTGGTGCCGGAAAAACAGTTCCGGCTCATAGTTGGTCTCCCGGAAGGGTGCGGACTCATCCTGGTTGTACACCTGCCAGAACGACTGCTGGGTGTAGCCGAACCAGAAAGTGGTCCGCTTATCGAAGAAGCCGGTCAGTAGTGGCACCTTGAAGCTGATCTGGTACTTCGCTTCTTCGTTCTCCAGGAAGTAGTCGTAGCCGGTCGTGCCCAACCGAGGGCTGATCGGGTTCGAATTGGGGTGATCGACCCAGGTCAGAGGAAGAATGTAGTTGGGCCGGTGGGTGACCAGACTGCCGGCAAAGGAAAACACCGCCTGCTCGGCTGCCAGGTAATTGTTCACCAGTGACTTCATCACCCCTTCATCCGGGTCATCTTCCAGGGCATTGCCGACAATCTCTGCACGGGCCTCCTTGTCGGCGGCCAGCTTGTCTGCCTGGGCTTCGGAGGATTCCAGGGCCTCTTCGCTGGCTTTTTCGCGCGCCTTTTGCGGGTCATTCTGTGCGTCGTAACAGGCCAGGCGCTGCACGCCGTCGCGGATCAAAGCGCAGTTTACGGAGTTATCGTTGGCATCCTGGGCGAAACTCACCGGGCTTGCCAGCAGGGCAAGTACCACGACGGCAAAGGGGTGGCGGGCGGTGGCGGGCATAGTGTGTCCTTACTGGCTGGCAGTCAGGCTGAGCCAGGTGTTGGCAATGCCATACACCCAGACGCCCAGCAGGGTTAAAGTCAGCAGCGCAAAAATAACCCGGTGCCGGGTGCGGCGGTCATCGCTGACCGAGGCCACCCAGCGCAGGTACATCAGGCCGATAAAACTAAGAAAAACCCCCAGGCTGGCCACCGCAGGAATCAACAGCCAGGCCGGATGCACCGGGCTACCGGCACCGGACAGGCTGCTGAACCAGGCCATAGACGCCAGCAGTACTGCCAGACTGGCAAACTCCAGAATCAGCAGGTATTTTCGTCTGGTGTTCGGGCGTGGAGCGGGAGTCTGTAGCATGGTTTGGCTCTGGGTTTCAGATGGAGGAATGTCGGATGGTTATGGTAACCGGAAACAATAACAGTTCAGATACACCCTGCGAAACTGTCACTAAAATGGTTGAAATCAATTTCTGATTCTGCCAATTGGTTTTTTTGCCGGGGCACAGTCGCTATAATGCGGCGACCGAAAGATTATAACGCTCAAATGCGAGGTGCATTGTGAAGATGAAGAGAGTCCTGGCTGTCGTTCTGCTTGGTTTTGGCTTGGCCGCCGGCGCCGCAGTAGCAAGTGTTGAAGATGAAATCCGCGAGCGCATCAAGCCGTTGGGCGAAGTTTGTCTGCAAGGTGAAGATTGCGGTGAAGCCGCCGCCGCAGCGGCGCCTGCAGCCAGTGCTGATGCTGGTGCTGCCAGTGCCCGTTCTGGTGGCGACGTCTACAACGCGGCCTGCACTGCGTGCCATGCCACGGGTGCCGCCGGCGCTCCGATTGTCGGTAATGCTGAGCAGTGGGCGCCCCGCATCGAGCAGGGTATGGAAACACTGATCAATCACGCCATCAACGGCTTCAATGCCATGCCGCCGAAAGGCGCCTGCTTCAGCTGCACGGATGATGAAATCGTTGCGTCAGTTGAGTACATGGTTGAGCAAAGCCAGTAATCGGTTTTGTTAAGACAAAGCCCCGCCTGGCGGGGCTTTGTCGTTTTCACAGGCCCAAATCGCCAATCAGGGCGCTCAGGGTGGCCTTACCCTTTTTCTGGTTGACCTGCTGGTCAGACTCCCCAAGCCCTTCCCAGCGCACATCGTCTTCCGGAAGTTCGTCCAGAAAACGGCTGGGAATGGTTTCCAGCTTTTCCCCGTACTGCTTGCGAGAGGCGGCGTAGGTCAGTGCCAGGGTTTCCCTGGCCCGGGTGATGCCCACATACATCAGGCGCCGTTCTTCCTCGACATTGCCTTCCTCGATGCTGCTCCGGTGCGGCAGGATCTCTTCTTCCAGGCCCATGATGAACACATGGGGGAACTCCAGGCCCTTGGAAGCGTGCAGGGTCAGCAACTGAACCTTGTCGCTGTCGTCTTCTTCTTCCCGTTGCTCCATCATGTCCCGCAGTACCAGCTTGGCGATGGCATCCTCAATGCCGATTTCATCGGCCGTGCCCTTGCCATCGTCCAGCATGCGCTGGATGGACTCCACCAGGTACCAGATGTTCTCCATCCGGCGTTCGGCCTGTTTCGGGCTGCCGGAATGCTGGTGCAGCCACTCTTCGTATTCGATGTCGGTGAACAGCTGCTTGATCACCGGAACCGGGTTCTCCGAAAACAACCGCTCGCAGGTCTTGTCCACCCAGTGGGCGAAGCGGCGCAGCCGGTCCAGGCCTTTCTCGGTGACATGGGTTTCTGCACCCATATCGCCCAGCGCCTTGAACAGGCTGACATTACGCGAGCGTGCGTAGTGGCTCAGCTGCTCCAGGGTGCGCGGGCCGATTTCCCGCCGGGGCACGTTCACCACCCGCAGGAAGGCCGCGTCGTCATCCGGGTTGATCATCAGCCGCAGGTACGACATGGCGTCCTTGATCTCGCTCTTGGAGAAGAACGACTGGCCACCGGAGATGCGGTAGGGAATCTGGTAGGCCTGCAGCTTCATTTCCAGCAGTCGGGCCTGGTGGTTGCCCCGGTAGAGCACGGCGAAGTCCTTGAACTCCAGGCCGTTCTTCAGCTTCTGATCGAGAATTTCGGTGGCCACCCGCTCGGTTTCGGCGTCTTCGTTGCGGCAACGAATGATGCGGATTTCCTCACCCACGGTATGGTCACTCCACAGCGCCTTCTCGAACACGTGGGGGTTGTTGGCAATCACCGTATTGGCGCAGCGCAGAATCCGGCTGGTGGAGCGGTAGTTCTGCTCCAGCTTGACGATCTTCAGGCTCGGGAAGTCTTCCTTCAGCTGGGCCAGGTTTTCCGGCCGGGCGCCGCGCCAGGCGTAGATGGACTGGTCATCATCGCCCACTACCGTAAAGGCCGCGCGCTCGGCCACCAGCTGTTTCACCAGTTCGTACTGGCACACGTTGGTGTCCTGGTACTCATCCACCAGAAGGTAGCGGATTTTTTTGCGCCACTTGGTCAACACCTCCGGGTTGTCCCGGAACAGTTGCACTGGCAGCAGGATCAGGTCATCGAAATCTACTGCGTTATAGGCTTTCAGGTATTCGTTGTAATGCTTGTACACAATGGCAATGCGCTGCTCCCGCTCATCCGCCGCCTTGCTGTAGGCATCGGAGGGGCTGCGCATGGCGTTCTTCCAGGACGAGATGGTCATCTGCACGTCGTTCAGCTCGTCGCCGGCCTCGGCGCTGGCTTCTCGCATCATCAGGTCCTGCAGCAGGGCCTTGGCGTCTTCCGCATCAAAGATGGAAAAGCCGGGATGGTAGCCCAGGTGTTGGTGCTCATCCCGGATGATGTTCAGCCCCAGGTTATGGAAGGTAGAGACAATCAGCCCGCGGGCCTTGCCCCGGTCGACAATGCGGCCTACCCGTTCCTTCATCTCCCGGGCGGCCTTGTTGGTAAAGGTCAGGGCGGCAATATGGCGGCCCGGAATGCCCAGTTCTTCAATCAGGTGGGCAATCTTGCGGGTGATCACGCTGGTCTTGCCACTGCCGGCGCCGGCCAGCACCAGCAGGGGGCCGTCGGCGTAGCGAACCGCTTCGCGCTGTCTGGGGTTGAGCTTGTTCACGATAAAGGCGCCAGAGAATAAACCGGGGTGAGTGTTGCGTCCGGCTATTCTACACCACCGCGCCGCATCCAGCTTGCCTGCAGCACCAAGCCGCTGTACCTTTGCCCATTAATTTTGTAAGCAAGATAACAGAGGTCGCATGAACAGTATCTCCCGGCGCATTGCTGATGAACTTGGCGTACGCGAGCAGCAGGTAAACGCCACCGTCGCCCTGCTGGATGAAGGTGCCACCGTTCCGTTTATTGCCCGTTACCGGAAAGAAATCACCGGCTCCCTGGACGACAGCCAGCTGCGTACCCTGGAAGAGCGGCTGCGTTACCTGCGGGAGCTGGAAGACCGCCGGGGCACTATCCTCAACAGCATCGAGGAGCAGGGCAAGCTGACTGACGAGCTGCGCACGGCCATCGAAGCGGCAGACACCAAGAACCGCCTGGAAGACCTGTACCTGCCCTACAAGCCCAAGCGCCGCACCAAGGCCCAGATTGCCAAAGAAGCGGGGCTGGAGCCGCTGGCCGATGCCTTGTTTGATGACCCCACACTGGACCCGGAAACCACCGCGGCCGGTTACCTGAATGCCGAAGCCGGCATTGACGACGCCAAGGCCGCGCTTGATGGCGCCCGCTACATCCTGATGGAGCGCTTTGCCGAAGACGCCGAGCTGCTGGGCGCGTTACGGGACTTCGTGTGGCAGGAAGGCCAGCTGAAAGTCACCGTGGTGGACGGCAAGGAAAACGAAGGCGCGAAATTCCGCGATTACTTCGACCACATCGAGCCGTTGAAGAAGGTTCCGTCGCACCGGGCCCTGGCCATTCTCCGTGGTCGTAATGAAGGTATCCTGGCCTACAGCCTTGTGATGGGCGATGCCGAAGACGACCGTCGCCAGCCCCATCCGGCCGAGCAGCGCATTGCCGCCCACTGGCGTATCCGCGACAACGGCCGTGCAGCTGACAAATGGCTGGGCGAGGTGGTGCGCTGGACCTGGCGGGTGAAGCTCTCTACCCAGATTGAAACCGACCTGATGTCTCAGGTGCGCGAAGCCGCTGAAGCTGAAGCCATCAACGTGTTTGCCGCCAACTTGAAAGACCTGCTGTTGCTGGCCCCCGCCGGCCCGCGCCCGACCCTGGGCCTGGATCCTGGCCTGCGTACCGGCGTGAAGGTGGCGGTGATTGACGGCACCGGCCAGGTGGTCGACCACGGCGCCATCTTCCCCCACGCACCCCAGAACAAGTGGGAGCCGTCCATCGCGCAGCTGGCGGCCTGGTGCCAGAAGTACAAGATTGAGCTGGTGGCCATCGGTAACGGCACCGCGTCCCGGGAAACCGAGAAGCTGGTGGGCGACCTGTGCAAGCGTTACCCGGAACTGAAGCTGGCCCGCATTGTGGTGAATGAATCCGGGGCGTCGATTTACTCGGCCTCCGAGTTTGCCTCCAAGGAACTGCCGGACCTGGACGTGACCATTCGTGGAGCGGTGTCCATTGCCCGCCGCCTGCAGGACCCACTGGCGGAACTGGTGAAGATCGAACCCAAGTCCATTGGTGTAGGGCAGTACCAGCATGACGTGTCCCAGGTGCAGTTGTCCCGCAGCCTGGATGCGGTGGTGGAAGACTGTGTAAACGGGGTAGGGGTCGACCTGAACACCGCGTCGGTACCGTTGCTCACCCGGGTGTCCGGCCTGAACCAGAGCATTGCCCAGAACATAGTCGATTTCCGCAACCAGAACGGCAAGTTCGTCAGCCGCAAGCAGTTGATGAAAGTCTCCCGGCTGGGCGAGCGCACCTTCGAACAGGCCGCCGGCTTCCTGCGCATTGCCGGCGGTGACAACCCGCTGGACCGGTCGTCTGTACACCCGGAAGCCTATGGCGTGGTGGAAGCCATTGCCGCACGTAACGGTAAGAAAGTCGACGAGATTCTTGGCGACTCTGCGTTCCTGCGCAGCCTCAACCCGCAGGACTATGTGACCGAGCAGTTCGGCCTGCCCACGGTAAAAGATATCATCTCCGAGCTGGAAAAGCCGGGCCGGGACCCGCGTCCGGAGTTCCGTTTCGCCCACTTCGAGGAAGGGGTGGAAACCCTGAACGACCTGAAGCCGGGTATGGTGCTGGAAGGCTCCGTCACCAACGTGACCAACTTCGGCGCGTTTGTGGACATCGGCGTGCACCAGGATGGTCTGGTACATATCTCCGCCCTGTCCCATACTTTCGTCAAAGATCCCCGTGAAGTGGTGAAGGCGGGTGATATTGTTAAGGTCAAAGTGATGGAAGTGGACATTCCACGTAAACGGATTGCCCTGACCATGCGTATGGATGACCAGCCCGGTGCCGAAACCTCTGCCAAGCCGGCCCGTGGCGCCGATCGCAGTGGTGGCAGTAACGACCGCAAGCCCCGTGGCGGCCAGAGTTCGCAGCCGGCGCAGGGTGCCATGGCCGGTGCGCTGGCCCAGGCTCTGGCCTCTGCCCGCAAAGGCGGCCGTTAAACCACGTCCTTGAATCAATGGCGGCTACCCTATCAAAGGGTGGCCGCTTCAACAGGAGCCTATCATGGCAGATTCCCGCCATTCCCTGTTTACTCAGTTTGCCGCCAGTGACTGGAACGGCTTTCTGAAAGGTGTTGAGAAAGAAGGTCTGAGGGTAGATGCCAACGGCTTCATCGCCCAGACACCCCATCCGAAGGCTCTGGGCTCGGCCCTGACCCACGGGCGGATTACCACCGACTACTCCGAGTCCCTGCTGGAGCTGATCACCCCGGTGTTCAGCAGCACCGGTGCCATGTTGGAATCCCTGCGGGATACCCACCGGTTTGTGCAGCAGAACCTGGGCGACGAAGTGTTCTGGTCGGCCAGTATGCCTTGTGAAATTGACGGTGACGAAAGCATTCCCATCGCCGAGTACGGCCGTTCAAACATCGGCCAGCTCAAGCACGTATATCGCCAGGGGCTGGCGGTGCGCTACGGCCGGGTGATGCAGAGCATTGCCGGGGCCCACTACAACCTGTCGCTGCCCGACAGCTTCTGGCAGAAGTGGCAGGAAGTTACCGGCAACGGCGACGCCCTGCAGGATTTCAAATCCGACCAGTACTTCTGGCTGATCCGCAACTTGCGTCTCCGCCACTGGACTCCAGCTTTGTCGCCAACATGAAACACGATCTCAGCCGCTTCGATGACCGCACCTGGTTCGGCCAGCATGCGACCTCCCTGCGCATGGGCGATCTGGGCTACCACAACAATGCCCAGGCCTCGCTGAACATCTGTTTTAACGAACTGGCCACCTACACCCGCACCCTGGATCGCGCCATCCACACCAACTGGCCGGCCTACGAGGCCATGGGTACCCGCCGTGATGGCAAGTTCATCCAGATAAACACCAGCGTGCTGCAGATCGAGAACGAGTACTACAGCGCAGTACGCCCGAAACGCACCACCGAACGGGGCGAAAAGCCGATACAGGCGCTGGATGCCCGGGGCGTGGAGTACATCGAGGTGCGCTGCCTGGACCTGGACCCCTTCTCTCCGGTGGGTGTGAACCGGGAGCAGGTCGATTTCCTGGATCTGTTCCTGCTCGATTGCCTGCTGACTGATTCACCGCGCATCGGCGACGAAGAGTGCGAGCGGCTGGATGACAACTATAAAGACGTTGTGGCCTCCGGGCGCTGGCAGGAGCTGGCTCTGTGCCGGGCAAACGGTGAGCGGGTACCGGTCGGCAATGCTGCCCGGGAGCTGCTGGACCGGCTGCAGCCGCTGGCAGAACAGCTCGACGGCTGGGAGCAGGGCGATACCTATCGCAGCGCCCTGGCGGCCCAGCGCGAAAAGCTGCAGGGCGCAGACTGGGCGGTGCCTTCTGCCCGGGTACTCGATGCTATGGGTTCTTCGGGCCTTGGCCACCGGGACTGGGTTCTGGAAATGTCACGCCAGCATCAGCAAACCCTGCGCAAGGAGGCCCTGGCACCGGAAGTGCTTGCGGCCTATCAGGACATGACCCGGGACTCCCTGGCAGAGCAGCAGGAAATGGAAGCGGCAGACACCCAGCCGTTCTCTGAGTTTCTGGCGGACTACCTGAAAGCCTAAAGCGACCTGACTCACAGAAACCATCATTGTCGCTTGATGCCTCCGTTACCTGCTGTTACGTTTATTAACATCAGGTAAGGAGGCTGTACCGTGGCAAGAGACATCAAGCTCGGATGGGATGTGGACGCTTTGAACAAGGCGTACCGGCAGGGTTACATGGCTGGCTCCATGGGTATGGACAAAACCCGCTGCCCCTATCGCGGCGACGTTGTGATTGCGGCCTGGGAGGCCGGCTGGGACGACGCCGGTGAAGTGGCACAGGTCCGGAAACAGCAAGGCGATGACGACTTGTTCGCCCGCATAGCCTGACCCCCCCGTTTTTTCTTCCCCTTTTGTTTTAACCGCTTATGCTCTGCCTGCGACATAGGGTAGGATTGCTCACAGAGTTTACTTGCCGTCCCTATTCGTGATGCGGGGTAATATTTTGACGAGCAGATGGATTTTCGGTGTTATTTTTCTGGTGTGTGCCGGGCTGCTTGCAGTGGCGTTCTACATGGAACATGTCATGGGTCTGGAGCCTTGTCCGCTATGCTGGTTGCAGCGTTTCGGCTTTATGGGCGCCGGGCTGGTCAGCCTGCTGGCATTCCTGCATGGCCCCAAAGGCTTCGGCAACCGGGTTTATGGCTTCCTGATGGTGCTCAGTGCCGGCGCCGGGCTCGGGGTAGCCGGCCGGCAGTTGTGGTTGCAAAGCCTGCCGGAAGACCAGGTGCCGGCCTGCGGCCCCTCGGTGGATTACATGCTGGAAGTCCTGCCCTGGTTTGAAGTGCTGCAAACCGCCCTCAAGGGTACCGGAGACTGCGCCGCCGTGGTCTGGCGCTTTCTGGGCCTGAGCATTCCCGGCTGGACCGCTGTGTTCTTTAGCCTGGTTATCCTGGTGGGCCTGTTTGTGATGTTCCGCAGCTACCAGTCCGGAAATTGGATGAAGAGCTGAAACAGTTGCGGCAGGCTGCAGCCATGGGGTAACTTGGTTGCCTGACGGATTGACTGAGGGGAGACAGGCGTCATGTTGGAGAATTGCCGGAATGCCAGGGAGCGTTGGGGTGGCGTCAGTGAACTGATCGACCGTTGGCTGGTGGATCGTCAGGAGCTGCTGGTGCACTACTGTGAGCTGTCAGCCGTATCGGACTACTCGCAAACTGACACGCTCCGGGAAAAGTTTACACGCCTGTGCGAAGTGCTGGTGGACTATGTATCAGCCGGGCACTTTGAAATCTACGAACAGCTGATCCGTGAAGCCCGGGAATTCAACGACGGTGGTGAAGAGCTGGCGGCCAAAGTCTACCCGCGCATTCAGGAGACCACAGAAGTGGCACTGAACTTCAACGACAGCGTGGATGGCCGGATACTGACCGAGCAGGATGTGGCTTTTCTGTTTGAAGAGCTCTCGAAACTCGGCGAAGTGCTGGCGAGCCGGTTCGAGCTGGAAGACTTCCTGATCGAACACCTGCATAACGCCCATGCCGGGAAAATGGCCTCTGCCTGAACCGGGCAAGCGCGACAACGGAACAATAAAAAACCGGCCTGATCGCTCAGGCCGGTTTTTTTGTGATCGGGGCGTGGTTATTCCTGGCCCGGATTCACTGCCAGCAGTTCCACATCAAACACCAGCACCTCGTTGGGGCCGATTGCCTGGTTGCCGCCGGGGCCATAGGCCAGGTCTGACGGGATGTACAGCTTGTAACGGGCGCCTTCGCTCATCAGCTGCAGGCCTTCGGTCCAGCCCGGAATTACCTGGTTCAGGCCGAAAGTAACTGGCTGGCCACGCTCGCGGGAGCTGTCGAACACTTCGCCATTGATCAGCTCGCCGGTGTAATGAACCTGTACCTGATCTTCGGCGGTCGGCTGGGTGCCGTTGCCTTCCTCGATCACTTCGTACTGCAAACCGGAGTCGGTGGTTTCAATGCCGTCACGCTCAGCATTTTCTGCCAGGAATGCTTCACCGGCTTGCTGATTCATTTGCGCCAGTTCCTCGATCTGCTGCTCCTGTTCTGCCTGCAGTTCCTGCTGGTACGCCATCAGCGCTTCCTGAATCTCTTCCCGGCTCAGGCGCTTGGCATCTTCATCGCCGGCGTGGCCGTGCTGAATGCCCTGAAGGAACTGTTCCATCTGCAGGTCTGGCAGGTCGTTGCCCATGCGCTCACCCAGAACCAGGCCCATGCCGTAGCTGACCTTCTCCGGAGTAGAGTCCAGAGCGGGGTTCTTGGCCGGTTCTTCGGCGGTGGAGCACCCGGCAATCAGGCCGGTTATGGCAACAGCTAACAGGGTTTTCTTCATGTTTCCGTCCTTTACGCGTGTGTCAGGGCATCGGGGCCCTTTGGTTTTGTAGGAAAGACAAGGTAACGGGTTCATTGCCAGTATGCCACTGAACATGTGGTAAGAGTGTTGTCCGGGAGGGTCAGGAGCCGTTGTTGCCAGTGGAACCATTCAGCGAAAACGGTGCCCGGTAAGGGGCTTGCCAGTCGTTATCGGCATTGGGGCGTGGCGCCTGGCGGGTGCTCGAGCGCGGCCGGTCAATGGCCAGGGCGTTCCATGAGCCCTGCTCCGGAGGCTGGTCGGCGTAATGCCAGTTGCCTTCGGTATCCTGCCACTTGAACACGATGTCCGGACCTTCGGTTGGAATCGGCGAGGGCAGCAGGCCTTCGAACCGGGGCACGCTTTCCGGTTTTTGCTCGGCGGCGCTTTCTGTCACTTTCTCAGGATCGCCCAGCCCGAAAAAAATCAGCAACAACAACAGGCCCAGCGCAGGGAAGGCCAGGCGAATCAGCCATTTCATGAACATGGCTGCTGGCCTCCAGCAGGTACTTCTGCCAGCAGGGCGGCCAGCGCCGGTAAAGAGTTCAGCAGTTCCGGCTTCGCATCCCGGGACGGCGCTGCAGCGTGCAGGTTGTGCAGGATAGCGGTGGTGGTGTTTTGCATGGTGCCGGTCTCCGGATTCAAGGTCATGATGGATTGCCAGGCCAGAGCCAGCTCCGTTTGTTCTGCCTGCAACTCCGCGCTGGCCAGAGCTTCCCGCAGTAGCCGGCAGCCTTCATGGTGCCGGGGAATGGATTTGCGCGCCGACCGGATGCTACCGGTTACACGGCTGCGCCACTCTGTTACCTTAGCGTCCTCGATGCCAGTGAACACGCGCCCGTTCAGGCCAAGCCATGCGGCACACAGAACCCGGGTAACACTCCAGCCCAACGTCTGAAGCTCCAGACAGCCCTGAGCCAGTTCAGGTTTCTGCCAGCAGGCCAGGGCATAACGCCAGAGCGGGTTATCCGGTTCCATTGTTACCGGCAGATTCAGCGGTTCAGGCTGAGAAGCGGTCATGGCAGGGCGCGTTCCGACAGAATTCCATGGATACAGTAAATCTATGTTAACGATAACCGATCTCAGTTTACAACGAGGCGGCGTCTGGTTGCTAGAAAACGTCAACCTGACAGTTCAACCCGGCCAGCGGGTGGCCATTGTCGGTGCCAACGGCGCCGGCAAGTCCAGTTTATTCAAACTGTTACTGGGCCAATTGGCCCCGGAACAGGGCAGTGTATCCTTGCCTGGCGGCTGCCGGATTGCCCATATGGCACAGGAAGTGGAAGCCTCATCCCGCTCGGCCAGGGACTTTATCCTGGATGGCGACTTCGAACTGCGCCGGCTGGAGAGGGAACTGGCGGCGGCGGAAGCCCGTAGCGATGACCACGCCATCGCCCATGTACATGGCGAGCTGGATCTGCACGAAGCCTGGTCTGCATCCCGGCGGGCAGAAGCCCTGTTGCGTGGGCTGGGTTTTGCCGACAGCGATGCGGAGCGGCCGGTGTCGGCGTTTTCCGGGGGCTGGCGTATCCGCCTGAACCTGGCCCAGGCGCTGATGCGCCCTTCGGACCTGTTACTGCTGGATGAGCCCACCAACCACCTGGACCTGGACGCCTGCCTGTGGCTGGAAAACTGGTTGCGCCGCTATCCCGGTACCTTGCTGTTTATATCCCATGACCGGGACTTTATGGATCGGGTTGCCACCCACCTGGTGCACTTCGACCAGAAAAAACTGGTGCTCTACACCGGTAACTACTCCGCCTTCGAGGTTCAGCGCAGCGAGCGACTGGCCCAGCAACAGGCGGGCTTCGAGCGGCAGCAGGCCCGGATTGCCGAAATCCAGCGCTTTATTGACCGGTTCAAGGCCAAGGCCACCAAGGCCAAGCAGGCCCAGAGCCGGGTCAAGGCCCTGGAGCGGATGGAGCGCATTGCCCCGGCCCATGTCGACTCGCCGTTCAGCTTCGAATTTCCCATGGCCGACAAGGTGTCCAATCCCTTGTTGTCCATTCGCCACGGGGTGGCTGGCCACGGCGACACCGCCATCCTGCGGGACATCAACGTCACCCTGTTGCCGGGTTCCCGGATCGGCCTGCTCGGCCCGAACGGCGCCGGCAAGTCCACCTTTATGGATGCACTGCGCGGCACTGGTACGCTGCTTTCCGGCGAGCGCACCTGTGGCGAACACCTGGCCATCGGTTACTTCGCCCAGCACCAGCTCGAATCGCTGGACCTGGATGCCAGCCCGTTCCTGCACCTGCAGCGGCTGGCACCAAAGGCCTCCGAGCAGCAGGTGAGAAACTTCCTGGGTGGTTTTGATTTCCACGGTGACGAGGCCCTGAGCCCGATCCGTTCCTTTTCCGGTGGCGAGAAGGCCCGGGTGGCGCTGGCGATTATTGCCTGGCAGAAACCCAACCTGTTGCTGCTGGACGAGCCCACCAACCACCTGGACCTGGAAATGCGCCAGGCCCTGACCATGGCCCTGCAGAACTTTGACGGTGCCATCGTGGTGGTATCCCACGACCGGCACTTGCTGCGCAATACCGTGGACCAGTTCTGGCTGGTATCAGACGGCGCGGTGCAGGAATACGACGGCGACCTGGAAGACTACGAACGCTGGCTGGCGGACCGTCGCAAGGATGATGACGAGCCTCCGAAACGGGAGGTGGTCGAGCAGGCGGCGGATAATAAGGTTCCGGCTGGCGCCCCCGCCCTGACCGCCGATGAGCGTAAGGCGCGCAAGCGTCAGGAAGCCGAGCTGCGTAAGAAACTGAGCCCCTGGCGCAAGAAGCAGGGGAGCCTGGAAGCCCGGATGGACCAGCTTCAACAAGAACTGGCCGGCGTCGAACAGCAGTTGGCAGACCCGGCCATCTACGGCGACAGTGCCAAGGTGAAGCTGAAAGAGTTGTTGGCGCAGCAGACCGGCCTGAAGCGGGAGCTGGACGACGTGGAGGCCGAGTGGCTGGACGTCAGCGAAACCGTGGAAATGCTGGAAGCCGAGCTGGCGGGCTGAGTCTCTGGAGTCAGCGGGAGCTGATCTCCAGAGTAAAGCCCTGCCGCTCCAGGAAATCCTGTTCGTTCTTGAGGTCTGCCAGCGTCAGGGGGCGGCTGTCCAGCCAGCCTTCCGGAAACTCCACCACCAGCTTGTTGGCGTGGCCGTGCAGAACGAAGGCCGGAGGATCTTCCAGGTTACGAGGGTGCTGGATCAGCACCGCCAGTCGAACCAGTACGCACAGATAGCGCAGTCGGGGTTTGTCTTCCGGCTCGATACCCTCGAACACCGCTGGCGTGAACTTGCGCCGATGGCCCCGCACCAGGGTCGCCAGGTCTTTCTGGAACTGCTGGGTAAAGCCAGGAAGGTCTGAGTAGCGCAACAGATAGGCGCCGTGTTTGTGGTACTGGCTGTGGGAGATGGTCAGACCGATCTCGTGCAGCCGGCAGGCCCAGCGCAGTACGTCTTCGTCCTCATCGGTATGCAATCCCCACTGGTCGGCAACCTGCTCCCAGGCCGCCATGGCTGTTTTCTCAACCATCGCGCCGTGGGCCTGGTCTACATGGTAGCGCTCCTGCAGGGCTGAAATAGTGCGCTCCCGAACATCTTCATGCTGAATGCGCCCGGCAATGTCATACAGCAGGCCTTCGCGCAGCGCGCCGTCAGCAAAGGTCATGCTTTCGATATCCAGTGACCGGAATGCCGCCATCAATATCGCAAAGCCGGCAGGGAAGATGTTCTGGCGATCCTCACGAACGCCAAGGTCGGTCAGTTTGTCGATCTTGCCCATGTCGATCAGGCGCCGGCGGAGCTCTTCCATGGCTTCGCGGGTGATGGTGCCATCGGTAAGCTTCAAGGTTGCCAGTACCGTTGAAATCGCCTTGATCGAGCCAGATGAGCCCACCGCACTTTGCCAGCCGACAGACCGGTAGTGGCGGCGAATGCTCTGCAGTTCCTGCTCGGCGTGGGTAATGGCCTTATCCAGCAGCCGGCGGGTGATCTTGCCATCCGCGAAGTAGAGATTGCGGAAAGACACGCAGCCCATGTGCATGCTTTCCAGTTCCTGCGGCTCAAATCGTTGCCCGATAATGAACTCGGTGCTGCCTCCGCCAATATCAACCACCAGGCGCCGGCCTTCATCATCGGCCAGGGTGTGCGCTACCCCCAGATAAATCAACCGGGCTTCTTCGCGGCCGGCAATCACCGCCACCGGATAGCCCAGAACCTCCTCCGCCCGGTCAATAAACTCCTGGGCGTTGCGCGCCACCCGCAAGGCATTGGTGCCGACAATCTGGACCCCTTCGGCAGGCATGCCCTGAAGCCGCTGGGCAAACCGGCTCAGGCATTCCAGGCCCCTTTGCTGGGCCGCCTCGGTCAGCCGGTTATAGCGATCCAGGCCAGCGCCAAGCTGTACCTTCTCGCCCATTTTCTCAAGGGTTCGGATTTCGCCATGGACCAGACGGGCCACAACCATGTGGAAACTGTTGGAGCCCATGTCGATGGCTGCCAGCATTTCCGGGGCGGATCCAGCATTTTCGGCGGGAGATGAGGCCGTCACTTGGGTTGGCGTCCTGTGTGGAGTGATCTTGTCGATGCTGTCTTGCCGGTACTATAAGGGAAAGCGAATAGGCCTGTCAGTAGCGGACTGCGGTCATTACTGACACGAATCAAGCCCGCTCCGGATACTTCCCGCTTCACATTCAGGCGGCCAATCGCGTAAAGTATCGGTCTAACGAAATCCGGGCAAGCGGGTTTTTCCCTTGAGGATATGCCCGTTTGCTACAGTCAACAGCGACTCCGTCGAGGCCGGCCAGCCTGGCCCGGGGCGCCTGAATCAGGAAAAGGTAATGAGCGGAAATATCGTTAATGTCACCGACGCTTCCTTCGAACAGGATGTACTGAAATCCGACGTTCCGGTACTGGTAGATTACTGGGCCGAGTGGTGTGGCCCGTGCAAGATGATTGCACCGGTTCTGGAAGAGATCGCCGACGAATACGAAGGCAAGCTCAAAGTCTGCAAACTGAACATCGACGAAAACGAGCAGACCCCGCCCAAGTTCAACATCCGTGGCATTCCCACCCTCATGCTGTTCAAGAACGGCAATGTGGACGCCACCAAGGTGGGCGCCCTGTCCAAGTCCCAGCTGGCCGCCTTCCTCGACAGCAACCTCTGATCTGCTGTTGAAAAAACCGCCCCTGAACAACGCTTCACGGGCGGTTTTTTTGTGCCTTAAGCCGTCAGTCTGAGGACCAGGCCTGGGTCCGTTCGCGATCAGAGGCCTTCTGTTCCACCCAGTGCTCGCCGTCAGAGCTAATCTCTTTTTTCCAGAACGGCGCGGATGTTTTCAGCGCGTCCATAATGAATGAGCAGGCCGCAAACGCATCGCTCCGGTGAGCGCTGCACACGCCAACAAATACAATCTGGTCGGAAAGCGCCAGCCGTCCGACCCGGTGAATCACCCGGGCATCACGGACATCCCAGCGGCGGGAAGCCTCGTCAATCAGCCCCTGAATAACCGCTTCCGTCATCCCCGGATAATGTTCCAGGAACAGCCCCGTGACGCCGGACAGGTCTCCGGAATCCCGGACCAGTCCGGTGAAGGTGGCAATGGCACCGGTGCCTGAACCGCTTGCTCTCAGCGCGGCATATTCCGCGCTTGTATCAAAATCCCCGGTCTGCACAGAAATCATCTCAACCTCCGGTTACCGGCGGGAAAAACGCTACCTCATCACC
>CAYUNQ010000031.1:0-16216 GCA_964446185.1 uncultured Marinobacter sp.
TCTTCCTCTTTCAGCATGCCCAGGGTCATGCAGGTTTCCATGCCCAGTGATTTCACCTGTTTGACCATATCCAGCACGTAGGGCATGTCCTTCCGGGAGGGGCTGCGCCAGGCCGCGCCCATGCAGAACCGGGAGGCACCCTTTGCTTTGGCTACGCGGGCCTCTGCGACCACTTTTTCGATTTCCAGCAGCTTTTCCTTTTCCAGCCCGGTGTTGTAATGGCCACTCTGGGGGCAGTACTTGCAGTCCTCAGGACAGGCGCCGGTTTTGATGGACAACAGGGTGCTGACCTGCACTTCGTTAGGGTCGAAATGCTCCCGGTGCACGGTCTGGGCCCGGAACAGCAAGTCGTTGAACGGCAGGTTGAAAAGATCCCGGGCTTCCTGAAGGGTCCAGTCGTGGCGGAGGGCAGTAGCGGTCATGGCAAAGTCCTGTTAACCTTCGCAAGGTTTTTGGTTTACGGATAAACCGCGATGATAAACGGACTGAAATCTCTGTCAACCTTGATAGAAAAAAAGGTTAACAGCGCAAAACAGGGTGGCCGCTGTGTCACCTGCCTGTCAGCCCACGCCAGCTTCGGGTTGTGCCAGGGCTGCCGGGAGGATCTTCCCGCCATTCGCTGGGCCTGCCACACCTGTGCGCTGCCGCTACCCTTTGCCAGCCCCGGGCTCCGGTGCGGGGAATGCCAGGTGTCAGCACCACCCTTCTCCCGCGCCCTGATTCCGTGGCGCTACCAGTTCCCGGTAGACGGCATGATCGGCCGCTACAAGTACCATGGCCACCGCAAGTTTGTGCGCCCCCTGCTGGCCGGTTTCAGCGACTTTCTGGAACAGCAACTGGCACCCGGCGACTGGCCGGATGTCATCATTCCGGCCCCGATGCACTGGTCACGGAAGTGGCAGCGAGGCTTCAACCAGGCACAAGACATAGCCGAGCATGTGGGCACACAGCTGGAGATTCCGGTGGCCACAAGTGTGGTTCGTCGGCGCAGGCGGGTGAAGGCCCAGCGAGGGCTGAACCGGGCCGGACGGCTGGTGAACCTGACGGGGGTTTTCGAGGTGTGCGGGCCAATACCGGCACGGGTAGCCATTGTGGATGATGTAGTAACCACCGGGGCTACAGTGAGGCTGCTGGCGGATGTACTTCGGAACGCCGGCGCGCAGGACATTCAGGTCTGGGCACTGGCACGAACTCCGGGTTAGTGCGCTCCAAGCAGCGATTTCACGTACTCGGCGATGGCCAGGCTGGACGTCAGCCCCGGGGACTCTATGCCAAACAGGTTAACCAGCCCGGCCAGGCCATGCTGTTCCGGGCCATCAATGCGGAAGTCAAAGAAGCCGCCCTCGGGGCCGGTGAGCTTGGGGCGGATGCCGGCGTAGGCAGGCTGCAGGCGTTCGGGGTTCACCCCTGGCCACCAGGTTCGGATGCCTTCCACAAAGCGGTGCACCCGCTCCGGGTTAACGGTGTAATCTTCGCTATCAATCCACTCCACATCCGGGCCAAAACGGGCCTGGCTGGCCAGGTCCAGGGTGAGGTGCACGCCCAGCCCGCCAGGCTCCGGTAGCGGGTAGATCAGACTCTCGAAGGGATGTTTTCCGCTGTAACTGAAGTAGACGCCCCGGGCCAGCCATTGTGCCGGGCGGGCGGTATCCGGCAAGCCCTGCCAGTTGCGGGCCAGCGCCGGAGCACCGAGGCCGGCGGCATTGATCACTTCCCGGGCCTGCAGGGTTACGGCTGCATCACCAACGGTCAATGTATGTAGCTGGCCGGCCGTGCGAGCCGCAGTCACCGGGCTGTTGAGTACCAATTGGCCGCCGGCGTCTTCCAGCTCGCCCAGTAATGACAACATCAGGCCGTGGCTGTCGATGATGCCGGTTTCCGGTGACCAGAGCCCGGCACAAGCATTGATCGCCGGCATCGCTCGGGTGACCTCCCCGCCATCCCGCAACTGCAGAGAAACGCCGTTCAGGGCGGCCTGTTCGCGAATGCCGGCCAGCCTTTCGGCCTGGGCCGTGTCGGTGGCGATGACCCATTTTCCGCACTTGCGGTAACCCACTCTGTGGCTCTGACAGTAGTCATACAACAGCTGGCGGCCGCGCACACAGAAACGGGCCTTCAGGGAATGCCGGGGATAATAGAGCCCGGCATGGATCACCTCGCTGTTGCGGGACGAAATACCTTCACCAAAGCGAGGGCCGGCTTCCAGCACCAGCACCTCCCGGCCGGTGGTGGCAAGCTCCCGGGCAATCGCCAGCCCCACTACACCAGCGCCGATCACCACCGTCTGTACCCTGTAACTGTCTTCGTTCACACCGGTTCCTGTCCTCTGCGTCAGACTGCGAAATTACCGCAGTTAGCCGGCCGTTGCATTACCTGAGCCCCCATAACAGGTATACTTTGCGCCAAATACTGTTACCAGTTGGGCCTATGAATACCGAGTCTTCAGACATCACTGCCTCTACCCACCCTTACGACACCCTCAGGCCGGAAGTGATTCTGGATGCTATGGAAGAAGCCGGCTACGAGGTCAGCGGCCGGCTGTTTGCCCTGAACAGCTATGAAAACCGGGTGTATCAGGTGGGGCTGGAGGAAGGGCCTCCAGTAATCACCAAATTCTACCGGCCTGGGCGCTGGTCAGACGACGCGATTCTTGAAGAGCACGAATTCTCACTGGAGCTGCAGGCAGCGGACATTCCGGTGATTGCTCCCCTGGTAATGGGCAATGGAGAAACACTGGGCCGCCATGGCGACTTCCGGTTCGCGGTGTTCCCGCAACGGGGCGGACAGGCACCAGACACCAGTGTGACCGATACCCTGTATCGCCTCGGCCAGTGGCTGGGGCAGATCCACAATATGGGGGCCACCAAAAGTTTCAAGCACCGGCCCGGGTTTGATCTGGTGCAGGGTATGCGTGAACATAACGCCCTGCTGATCGATGGCGGCTGGGTGCCGGATGACCTGCGCCCGGCCTGGGACAGCCTGATTCCGGATCTGATCGCCGGCTGCCAGCGCCGAATCGAAGAGGCTGGAGTTGTCGATACCCTGCGCATTCACGGGGATTGCCACGCCGGCAACATCCTGTGCCGCGACGAAACCATGCTGTTTGTGGACCTGGATGACTGCCGCACCGGCCCTGCGGTACAGGATATGTGGTTATTGCTGAACGGCGAATCCGTTGAGCGGGGCAACCAGCTGGGGGAGCTGCTGGAAGGCTATGAAATGTTCCGCGACTTCAACCGCCGGGAGCGGCACCTGATCGAACCCCTGCGTTGCTACCGCCAGATTGCCCACTGCGCCTGGCTTGCCCGGCGCTGGGAAGACCCCGCATTCCCCCGTTTCTTCCCCTGGTTCGCCCAGCCCCGGTTCTGGTCCGACCAGGTCCTGGCGTTGCGTGAGCAGCTGTCAGCCTTGCAGGAGCCGGCCATTTCCCTGCCAGGGCAATACTGAATTTCGTAAAGAGGTAAGCAATGAGCGAGAACGAAAACCGTTATTCCGTACGCAGCCTGATCGTCACCGGGCTGGTGGCCATTGTCGGCACCGTGCTGGTACTTGAAGCCAGCGGCCGCATCAACCACTCGGACAACAAGGACCATGTTCCGGTGGGCGACTTCCAGGCCATTCATGTAAAACCAGGCGAAGAGTTCCGGATGTCTCGCAAGTCTTCAGAGCTGCATGCGGTGTGTGAAAACGGGTACCTCGCCATTGCCGCCGATGTCGATCCGTCATTCCGGGGCATCCTGGTGGACTACAAGAACCGTGGCGTGCGCTGCCAGCGGCCCTCACCTACCAACAAGGACCTGGCCTCCGAACCCGCTGGAGAGGCCGGAGATGAGTGACCGCAAGCCGAGGCAACCGGAACAGCTGACCGACCGCCTGTTCGCCACCGAACGCAACCCGGAAGATTTCCGCTTTGATGCCTCGGTGGCCCGGGTATTTCCGGACATGATCCGCCGCTCTGTGCCCGGCTATACCACCATCATTCCGATGATCGAAGTGATTACCGAGCAGTATGTGCAGCCTGGCTCCCGCTGCTACGACCTGGGTTGCTCCCTGGGCGCTTCCACCCTGGCCATGCGCCACGGCATTCCCTACAGCGATTGCACCCTGATTGGCGTAGACAACTCCAGCGCCATGATCGAACGCTGTGAGCACTATGTTGCCCTGGACGATCACCAGCTGCCCGTGACCCTGCTCTGTGAAGACATACTCGACACAGAACTGACCCAGGCATCGGTGACCACCCTCAACTTTACCCTGCAGTTTGTGCCTCCCGAACGCCGGCTGGATTTGCTGACCCGTATTGCCGATGCCACCCTGCCGGGCGGCGTGCTGATTCTGTCCGAAAAAATCCGCTTCGAGTCGGCATCGGAACAGGATACCCAGACCCGGCTGCACCACGAGTTCAAGCGGGCCAACGGCTATTCAGACCTTGAAATCAGCCAGAAGCGGGCGGCCATTGAAAAGGTGCTGATCCCGGAGACCCTGGCCGCCCACCGTGACCGACTGCTGAAAGCCGGCTTTGACCAGGTACTGGTGTGGTACCAGTGCTTCAACTTTGTATCCATGCTGGCCATCAAGAGCCCCTGATCCCGAGACCCACCAAGACCCATGGCAGCTTTCAACTGGCGTAATCATTTCACCTCGTTTCTGGAATACCTCAATGGCGAGAACCAGCAGGCCTGGGCCAGCGTGCTCACCGGCCAGCTGATCAGCCGTTTTGAAGACAACCCCCACGGTGACATGGCCCGCTGGCAGGCCGCCCTTGAAGCGCTTCCAGCTGTGCCCGGCTCCGCCGTGGACCTGAACCACTCCGCCGTGACCGTATCCTCACCCGGATCCCTTTCTCCGGAACAGGCCGAAAGCCTTGAGCGGGGTCTTCGCGGCCTGATGCCCTGGCGCAAAGGCCCGTTCGAGTTCTTTGGCACCCACATTGATACCGAGTGGCGCTCGGACTGGAAGTGGGACCGGGTAGCACCGCACCTGGCGGACCTGAACGGGCGCACCATTCTGGATGTGGGCTGTGGCTCTGGCTATCACTGCTGGCGCATGGCCGGCGCGGGGGCGAGACAGGTCGTCGGCATCGACCCGGGCCTGCTGTTCATGTTCCAGTTCCTGGCGGTAAAGGGTTATCTCGGGAAGGTGCCGGTCGACCTGTTGCCGGTTCGCATGGAAGACCTGCCGGAGAATCTGGAGCTGTTCGACACCACCTTCTCCATGGGGGTGCTGTATCACCGCCGTTCACCGCTGGACCATTTGCTGGAGCTTAAAGGCACCCTGCGCCGTGGCGGCGAACTGGTGCTGGAAACACTGGTCGTGGACGGGCCGGAAGGCTACAGCCTGATGCCGGAAGACCGCTACGGCCAGATGCGCAACGTCTGGTTCCTGCCTAGCTGCCCCACCCTGCTGCGCTGGCTGGACCGCACCGGCTTCCGGAACGCCCGCGTGGTGGATGTCAGTGACACCACCACCGAAGAGCAACGCCGTACCGACTGGATGCGGTTCAATTCCCTGGCAGACTTCCTTGACCCGGACGATCCCTCGAAAACCATTGAAGGCTACCCGGGGCCAAAGCGGGCCACGATCATCGCGGAAAAGCCCTGAGGCCTGCCCTGAAACGAAAAAACCGCCTGAAGCATATGCCGCAGGCGGTTTTTTTAACTCTGCCGGTTATTCCCCGAAAGGATGACGCAGAGTAATGGTCTCGATACGGTCCGGACCGGTAGAGATGATGTCGATCGGCGCCTCGATCTGCTCTTCCAGGAAGCGGATGTACGCCTTGGCGTTCTCCGGCAGCTGGTCAACGCTGGTCAGGCCCACGGTGCTGTCATTCCAGCCCGGCAGCTCCTGATATACCGGCTCAATGTCAGCGTAGCTGTCGCAACCGATGGGCGGACGGGTGATTTCGCCGTTCGGCGTTTTGTAACCCACGCACACCTTGACGGTTTCCAGGCCATCCAGAACGTCGAGCTTGGTCAGGCAGATGCCAGACACACTGTTGATCTGGATAGCGTGGCGCAGCGCGACGGCATCAAACCAGCCACAGCGGCGGGAGCGGCCGGTAGTGGTACCCACTTCGTTACCCTTGACCGCCAGGTGCTCACCAACGTCATCGAACAGCTCGGTCGGGAACGGACCAGAACCAACGCGGGTGGTGTAGGCCTTGGTGATGCCCAGTACGTAGTCCAGGTACAGCGGACCAAAGCCGGTACCGGTGGCAGTGCCGCCAGCGGTCGTGTTTGATGAAGTCACGAACGGGTAGGTACCCAGGTCGATATCCAGCAGGGAGCCCTGGGCGCCCTCGAACAGAATGTGCTCGCCGCGCTTGCGGTAGTCGTGCAGGATGTCGGTAACGTCGGCAGACATGGGCAGAATTTCTTCGGCCATCTGCATGAGCTCTTGCAGGGCCGCATCGATATCTTCGGCTTCTTCCTTGAAGTACTCGGTCAGCACGAAGTTATGGTAAGACATGATCTCGCGCAGTTTGACTTCAAAGTCAGCAGGGTTGCACAGGTCACCCACACGCACACCGCGACGAGACACCTTGTCTTCATAGGCCGGGCCAATACCACGGCCGGTGGTACCGATCTTGTCGTTACCCTTGGCGCGCTCGCGGGCCTGGTCGATACGAACGTGGGTACGCAGGATGACCGGACACGCCAGGCTGATCTTCAAGCGATCGCGAACCTGTACACCGTTGGCTTCCAGCTCGCGCACTTCCTTGAGCAGGGCCTCTGGCGACAGAACTACGCCGTTACCGATCAGGCACTGGACATCCTTGCGCAGGATACCGGACGGGATCAGGTGCAGGGCCGTCTTTTTGCCATCGATCACCAGGGTATGGCCGGCGTTATGGCCACCCTGGAAGCGTACCACTGCAGACACTTTGTCTGTCAGCAGGTCAACAATCTTGCCCTTGCCTTCATCACCCCATTGGGTGCCCAGCACAACAACATTTTTACCCATGATTCTCTCTCACATCAGGCAGCCCGGAGGCAGGTGCCTTGCAAATTTACTCAGAAACATCCGTCAACAACGGGCGCAACCTCAGCCCAGTGCTTCCAGAATCCACTGGCCGTCACGCTTGACCAGTTGCCGGTCGCAGCCCCGGGAGGCCGGATCGGTGTGTGCATCTTCAGGCAGCGCCCGGATAACCGTGTCCGTTGCCCGCAGCCCGGCAATCGCACGCTCCAGGGCTGCATCGGATTCTGCCGGGGCCCAGACCGCACCCGGTCGCTGAACCGAGCGCTTGCCCAGTGCCACCAGGGCACGGACATCCAGGCTGAAGCCGGTAGCCGGCCGGGCGCGGCCAAAATCGCTGCCGATGGCATCGTAACGGCCACCTTTAGCAACCGAGTCGCCATGGCCGGGAACATAGGCGGCAAAGACCAGTCCGGTGTGGTAGTTATAGCCACGCAACTCACAGAAATCGAAGCCCAGGTCTACTTCCGGATATTCGCGCTGAAGCATTCCGGCCACCCGGGCCAACTGATCAAGGGCCGCATCCAGGGCTTCGGAAGCACCACCCAGAATGTCCCGGGCCTCGTCCAGCGCTTCAATGCCGCCGCTCACCCGGGCCAGCTTGCGCAACCGGGCACCGGCACTGCCTTCCGGGCATTCGCCCAGCAGACGGTCCAGCTCAGGCACAGACTTGCGCCCCATGGCATCAAATACGGCTTCCTCGGTGTCTTTGTCGAAACCGGCGGCCGAAATCAGGCTTTCATAAATGGCCACATGCGCCAGGTCCAGGTGAACCCGGGGCAAACCGGCGACCCGCAGGGTTGCCAGCATCAGGCTGATCACTTCAAGATCCGCCGATTCGGAGGCGCTGCCAAACAACTCGCAGCCGGCCTGGATCGGTGTACGGCCAGTCAGCATATGACGCGGCCGGGTATGCAGCACATGGCCGGCATAGCACAGCCGGGTGATGCCGTCCTGACCCAGCGTGTGGGCATCGATGCGGGCAGCCTGGGGCGTCATGTCGGCCCGTACGCCCATCATCCGCCCGGTCAGCTGGTCGGTCAGTTTGAAGGTTTGCAGTTCCAGGTCGTGTCCCGTGCCTGTGAACAGGGATTCGAGATACTCGATCAGCGGGGGGATTACCAGCTGGTAGCCCCAGCGCTGGCAGGTGTCCATTACTTCCCGGCGCAGGGATTCGATCTGTCCGGCCAGCGGCGGAAGAATGTCTTCAACACCGTCTGGCAGTAACCAGCGATCAGATACAGTCATGAGATTCGGTTGTCCGTTTTTCCCTTTCCGGCAACGTGCCGTGGGAATGACTCAGGGTTCAGGATGCGCGGGCGCAAAAATGCCCGCACAAAACCGCCAGAATTCTACACCCTTGGCAGACACAAAAAAACCGGAATACCTGAGTATTCCGGTTTTCCGTGCCGGCTAACTGATCAGTTAGCCCCTGCAGGGTCCTTCAGGAACTTCATGAAGTTGCTGTTGGAGTCGATGACCATGATGTCATCCTTGCCGGCAAAGGTGTTCTGATATGCCTGCAAGCTACGGTAAAAGCTGTAGAACTCCTCGTCAGCACCGTAGGAGTCCGCGTAAATGCGGGCCGCTTCGCCATCGCCTTCACCGCGGGTTTCCTCGGCTTCAGCAAAGGCTGTTGCCAGTACCACGGTTTGCTGACGATCAGCATCTGCGCGGATACCTTCAGCCAGCTCCTGACCACGGGAACGGAATTCCTGGGCCAGTTTCTGACGCTCGGTAGCCATCCGGCGATACACGTTCTCGCTGACGGAGCCCGGCAGCTCGATGGCCTTGACCCGGATATCCAGGATTTCGATACCGAATTCTGTAATCGCGGTTTCGTTGGCGCGGTCCCGCAGGGTGTGCATCAGCTCGTCCCGCTGACCAGACACCACCTCGTGCATGGTGCGGATACCGAACTCGTCACGCAGGCCGTTGTCCACCCGGGACAGGATCAGCGTCTGGGCACGGAACTCGTCACCACCGGTAGCCCGGTAGAACTGGTCCACGTCGCGGATTTTCCAGGCCACGTAGGAATCTACGTCCAGAGGCTTCTTCTCAACCGTCAGATACTGGCGGGAGGGAAGGTCCATGGTCAGTACCCGGATATCGAACTCTCGGATCTGGTCGATCACCGGCACCTTGAAATGGATGCCTGCCTGGATGTTGGTTTCCACCAACTCACCGAAGCGCAGTTTCACGCCCCGGTGGGTTTCAGGAATGATGTACACGCTGGACAGCACGAGCAGGACAACAATAAGGGCGCCTGCAAGACCCACTACACCTTTAGGTCCCATGGCTTATCTGCTCCTCCGGATGTTGGTGTCCTGACGGGTACGCAGTTCCTGCAGTACCTGGTCGGTCAGTGTCTGGATATCAAGCTGCTGGTTGCCGGAATCCGATGATCCGGAACCGCCAACCGGCAGGCGACCCTGGGTCAGCCGGTCCAGGGGCAGGTACATCATGTTGCCGCTGCTTTCGGTATCCACAAAGATCTTGCTGCTGTTACCCAGAACCCGTTCCAGGGCCTGGATATACATACGCTCGCGGGTAACCGCGGGGGCGTTCTCGTACACTGCCAGCAACTGGTTGAAACGCGCGGTTTCACCACGGGCCCGCTCGATCACCTCTTCCTTGTAGGCGTTGGCTTCTTCGATCATGCGCTGGGCCTGGCCACGGGCTTCCGGAACGATCTTGTTACGGTAGGTTTCCGCTTCTTCTTTCAGGCGCTGCTCGTCTTCACGGGCACGCTGAACTTCACGGAAGGCCTCCTGAACCGGGGCCGGGGGCTGGGTGCTCTCAACGTTCACCCGCACAACTTCAAGGCCGGCACCGTAATCACGCAGAAAGCTCTGCAAGCGCTGTTCTACCCGCACAGCCAGCTCAGCACGGCCCTCGGTCAGCACTTCATCCAGCGAGGAACTGCCCACCTCGTGGCGCAGGGCACTGTCGGTCGCAAAAGCCAGCGCCTGGTTGGAGTCCCGGATGTTCAGCACATAGGCCTTGGCATCGCCAACCCGGTACTGAACCTGCAGGTCTACCGTTACCAGGTTCTCGTCCTGGGTCAGCATCTGACCGGAGGATTGCGCGGTACGTACGTTGGTCACCCGAACCAGGAACACTCTGTCAATCAGCGGCACCTTGAAGCGCAGACCCGGGTTCTCGGTACGGCTGTACTCACCGAAGCGCAGCACAACGGCCCGCTCCTGTTCGTCTACGGTGTAGAACGACTGGTACATGACGTAACCGACTACCAGAATCGCCGCAATCGCCAGAATGGCGCCAAAACCGCCACTGCTGCTGCCTGAGCTACCACCATTGCTGCCGGAGCCGCCTTTGCCGCCCAGCATCCGGTTAAGCTTATCGAGACCTTTTTTCAGCGCCTCGTCGAGGTCTGGCGGACCCTGATCATTGCCGCGACGACCACCACCGGTCCCCCAGGGATCGTTGTCGTTGCGGTTACCACCCGGTTCGTTCCAGGCCATAGTTCTCTCCGTTCGTGTTAAATCGAATGGCTGCAAATACTAGGGATTTATCCCGCCCCGGGCAATAGCCGGGGCAATTCAGGTGCTTCGTTGCTCCAGCCGTATGGCGTCTTCACGGACGCCTGCCCGGCTCAGCAACTGCTGCCAGTCCCGGTTCTGCAGCCTCACTTCCACTACTGATTCACCGGTATCCCGGTGCTCCTCACTGAGCACGGACCCGGCCTCGTGCAGCAATGCCCGCAGCCTTCCGTCTGCCGGCCCGAGCACCAAAAAGTGGTGCACTACATCTTCTGCCAGCCGCTCGACAATGGCATCGAACAACAAATCCAGGCCGGCACCGCTCACCGCAGACACCCAGGCCCGCACCGGAATACCTTCTTCGTTCCGGTCTACTCTGGGTACAAAATCGTCCAGCAGATCGATCTTGTTGAACACCTGCAGCTGGGGAACTTCATCGGCCCCGATCTCGGCCAGCACATTCTCGACCTGCTCGATATTTTCATCCCGACGCGGATCGTGACAATCCACCACGTGCAGAAGAATGGTCGCCTGGGTGGTTTCTTCCAGGGTCGCCCGGAACGCCTCCACCAGTTTATGGGGCAGGTGCCGGATAAAGCCGACCGTGTCCGCCACTACGACCGGCCCGATGTCCGGAAGTTCCAGCCGGCGCAGGGTTGGGTCCAGGGTAGCGAACAGCTGGTCTGCGGCATATACGTTCGCCGTGGTGATCCGGTTGAACAGGGTCGATTTGCCAGCGTTGGTGTAGCCCACCAGCGACAGGGTGGGAATATCCGCCCGCTTACGGGCCCGGCGACCCTGATCCCGCTGCTTGCGAACCTTCTCCAGCCGCTTGTGGATGGATTTGATGCGTTCACGCAGCAACCGGCGGTCGGTTTCCAGCTGGGTCTCACCCGGGCCTCGCAGGCCGATACCGCCCTTCTGGCGCTCCAGGTGGGTCCAGCCCCGCACCAGCCGGGTAGACATATGCTCGAGCTGGGCCAGCTCTACCTGCAATTTACCCTCGTGGGTGCGGGCGCGCTGGGCGAAGATGTCCAGTATGACGCCAGTGCGATCCAGCACCCGGCACTGCAGTTCGCGCTCGATGTTGCGCTCCTGGCTCGGGCTCAGGGCATGGTTGAACAACACCACATCAGCTTCGCTGGCAGCCACCACATCACGGATTTCCTCCAACTTGCCCTCTCCCACAAACAATCGCGGGCTGGGCTGTTTGCGGGTTCCGGTCACCATGGCGACCGGCTCAACCCCGGCAGAGGTGACCAGTTCCCGGAACTCGCCCGGGTCTTCAGTGTCTTCGTGGGCGGTAAAATCAATGTGCACGAGAACCGCCCGTTCTCCGACGTCAGGACGCTCAAACAAGATTCAGTCTACTCCATAAAAACAAACACCCGCGGCCACTCCAGCTCAAGGCTGTCCTGGAACGCGGGTGTCAGAACCGGAAACTCCGGGGCATCAATCTTCAGCTTCTTCCTCTCCGGCCGGGTTCGCCTGCGGCAAACGCACATTGCGAGCCGGAACCACGGTGGAAATGGCATGCTTGTATACCATCTGGCTGACAGTGTTCTTCAGCAGAATCACGAACTGGTCAAAAGACTCGATCTGGCCCTGCAGCTTGATGCCGTTGACCAGAAAGATAGAAACCGGAATGCGTTCCTTGCGCAGAGCATTGAGGTAAGGGTCTTGTAAGGAATGCCCTTTTGACATGTTTATTCTCCTGTTTATAGGTAAGTGCAGATCGTCATTTTTCAGGATTAAATGTGGTGGGTAGTCCTGACTTTTTCAAGGCTTCCAGCACCACTTGCGGATCACCGCTGTACAACCAGTGTAAGTCTGGCCACTTTCTCAGCCAGGTTAGCTGGCGCTTGGCCAGCTGGCGGGTAGCCGCCACACCCCGGTTTACAAAAGTTTCGTAGTCACTATTGCCCGACAGGTAATCCCATGCCTGACGATAGCCCACACATCGCATGGACGGCAGCTCCGGATTCAGGTCTCCCCGCGCCATCAGGCGCCGGACTTCATCCAGGAAACCGGACTCCAGCATCACCAGGAAGCGTTTCTGGATTCTCTCGTGAAGAACCTTGCGCTCCTCCGGTGCCAGAGCAAACTGCAAAACAGTATACGGCAGGTCTCCACTTTCGTCTGCCTGCCACCGGGTGAAATACGTGTAATCCTCAATACCAGACCGCTGGTGCTGCAAAGAAGTTCCCGTCTCCGCCTGCCAGAGTTCAGAAATTGGCCGCCCGGTCAGGCGAATGACTTCAATAGCGCGCATCAGGCGTTGCCGGTTATTGGGGTGAATCAGCTCTGCGGCTATCGGGTCCTTGGCGGCAAGTTCATCGTGCAGATGCTGCCAGCCATTGCCTTCTGCCTCCTGCTCGATCTGCCGGCGCAACTCCGGGCTGGCGGAGGGCAAGCCGGACATACCGTGCAGCAGGGCCTTGAAGTACATCATGGTGCCGCCAACCAGCAGCGGTATTCGCCCGCGGCTGGTGATATCGGCCATTTCTGCCAGCGCATCCCGGCGAAAATCCGCCGCCGAGTAGGTGTCGGCCGGGTCGCAGATATCAATCAGGCGGTGAGGGGCCCGGGCCAGCTCTTCGGCACTGGGTTTGGCGGTGCCGATATCCATACCCCGGTAGATCATGGCGGAATCGACGCTGATGATATCGCAGGGCAGCAAGTCACACAGCGCCATGGCCAGGTCGGTCTTGCCGGAGGCGGTGGGGCCCATCAGAAAAATGGCTGGAGGCAATGGCTGCCCGTTACCCGTTGAATGATCAGTCATAGCGATCAGCGCCCCCGAAGGAACAACTTGTCCAGTTCGGACAGGGTTACCAGGGTCCAGGTGGGGCGGCCGTGATTGCACTGGCCACTGCGCTCGGTGGCTTCCATATCCCGCAACAGGGAATTCATCTCGGGGATGGTCAGCTGCCGGTTTGCCCGCACCGAACCATGACAAGCCATGGTACCCAACAATTCGTGGGTAACGGCTTCTACCCGGTCACTCTGGCCGTGTTCGATCAGGTCAGCCAGCACATCCCGCACCAGCTGCTCGCTGTCGGCACCCCGCAGCAGTGCCGGAATCTGTCGCACCGCCAGGGTTTCCGGCCCGATGCGTTCAATCTGCAGGCCCAGATGCTGCAATTCCTCCCCATGGGTTTCCGCCAGCGCCGCCTCTTTCTGGCTGACCGCCAGTGACAGGGGTACCAGCAATGGCTGGCTCTTCAGGTCCTGCTCCAACAGGGCACGCTTCATGCGTTCGTAGGTAATGCGTTCGTGGGCGGCGTGCATATCCACCACGATCATTCCTGACCCGCTTTGGGCGAGGATATAGATGCCATGCAGCTGGGCAATGGCATAGCCCAGGGGCGGCTCTTCCTCACCATCCTGTGGCGGCGTTGGCATGGGCTGCGGGATAAAACCTTCCGCCCGGGGTGCGCTTGCCACGCCACCGCCTTCGTTCAGGGAGTTGTAGAACGCCATCTGGTCGCTGGCTTTCCATTCCTGCTGAGGCAGGGAACTTCCAGCCTGTCCGAAATGACCGCTAAAGGCAGGGGTCTGGCCAGAAACCTGATGCGCCTGCGGTTGGAATGCCGGGGCACCTGTACCCGTTCCAGCAGCAGAATCCGGCTCCCGCCCGAACGACTGCGCTACGGCGCCCCGCAGGTGATCATCCGGGCGCACATCGGCCAGTGCCCGGTGCAGGGTACGGAAAATAAAATCGTGCACCAGCCGGCCATCCCGGAAGCGCACTTCATGCTTGGTGGGGTGCACGTTCACATCCACCGTGGCAGGATCCACTTCCAGGTACAGCACAAAGGCCGGGTGGCGGTTGTTGTAGAGCACATCCCGGTAGGCCTGGCGCACGGCGTGGGCCACCAGCTTGTCGCGGATGACCCGGCCATTCACGAAGAAATACTGGAGATCGGCCTGGGAGCGGGAGAACGTTGGCAGTGCCACCCAGCCCCACAACCGCAGCCCGCTGGCTTCGGCTTCGATCACTACGGCGTTGTCGATAAACTGCTGGCCGCACAGGGAACTGATGCGCCGCTCTTTATCCAGTGGCGATTCCGCCGGCCTCAGGCTTTGCACCACCCGCTGGTTATGGCGCAGGGTGAAGCCGGTGTCGAAACGGCTCAGGGCCTGCCGGCGAATACACTCTTCCACGTGGTTGAATTCGGTTTTTTCGGTGCGCAGGAATTTGCGCCGCGCCGGGGTATTGAAGAACAGGTCCCGCACTTCCACCGTGGTGCCCACCGGGTGGGCGGCCGGCGAGATTTTCGCATCCATGTCCCGGCCTTCCACTTCCACCCGGGAAGCGGCTTCCTGCGCCTCGGTTCGGGAGGTCAGGGAAAGGCGGGATACCGAACTGATACTGGCCAGGGCTTCACCCCGGAAGCCGAGGGTGCCCACGGCTTCGAGGTCGTCCAGGGTGAGTATCTTGCTGGTGGCGTGCCGGCTCAGGGCCAGGGGCAGGTCAGCTTCTTCGATGCCGGAGCCGTCATCCCGCACCCGGATCAGTTTGACCCCGCCCTGCTCGATCTCGATATCTATCCGGTCAGCCCCGGCATCCAGAGCGTTTTCGACCAGCTCTTTAACAACGGATGCGGGGCGCTCCACCACCTCGCCTGCGGCTATCTGGTTGGCAAGCCGGGGCGAGAGCAATTGAATGTGGGGCATAACCGGGAACTACCTCTTGATCAGGATGAGGGAATACGAATGGTTTGCCCTACCATAACACGATCATCGCTCATGCCGTTAAAGCGCATCAGCTCGCTGACGGTGGTCTGATTTTGCCGGGCCACGCCAGACAGGGTGTCACCGCTGCGGATCCGGTACTGGCTCACCTCGGTGCCGCCGCGGTTCTGCTTTTGCCAGGCCAGCAGGGTGCCCGGCGGCGGTGTGCGCTGGAAGTATTCGTGGATGCCATCCATGATTGCGTTCGCCAGTTTGTCACGGTACCACTGGCTCGCCAGGTTCTTTTCTTCCGTAGGGTTAGAAATAAACCCGGCCTCCACCAGAATGGACGGAATATCCGGGGATTTCAGTACCGCAAAGGCCGCCTGCTCCACGCCGGGCTTATGCAGCTTCGCCACATTGCCGAGCCGGCCCAGCACCGAACTGCCAACACCCAGACTGGCATTGATACTGGCGGTCATGGACAAATCCAGCAACACGCCAGCCAGCATTTCATCACGCCCCTCCAGCGACAGGCCACCGGCACCACCAATCAGGTCTGAACGGTTCTCGCTCTGGGCCAGCCAGCGGGCGGTTTCACTGGTAGCACCCCGCTGAGACAGCGCAAACACCGAGGCACCGCTGGGCTGGGGTGTGCGGAAGGCATCGGCATGCACCGAGACAAACAGGTCAGCGTTGTATTTGCGGGCCAGGATGGTGCGGTTGCGCAGACCAATGTAGTAATCCCCGGTACGGGTGAGTTTGGCGGTAAATCCGGGCTGCTTGTTGACCAGGTCCGCGAGGGTTCTGGCCATATTCAGCACGACGTCTTTTTCCCGGGTACCCTTGGGGCCGATAGCGCCAGGATCTTCGCCACCGTGACCCGCATCGATCACCACCACAATGTCGCGCTTGCCTGCCGAATCCTGGGTGACGGTGGGGCTTGTGGCCCGCTCAACGCGACTACCCTTCTCGTCGATCAGGTCGACCACCAGCCGGTGCCCGTACTGCTGGTTCGGGTCCAGGGTAAAGCTTCGGGGCTTGATATCCCCTGTCAG
>CAYUNQ010000032.1:0-16157 GCA_964446185.1 uncultured Marinobacter sp.
CACGGCCGCCGCGGTAGCTGAAGAATACGGCAATCAGCAGGCCAACGAGCATGCCCAGGGCCGGCAGGGCCATGGCGGACATCACGTTCAGCTCGCTGGCGTCGACGCCGTTGTCGGCTACGTTGGCCAGCAGGATTTCATTCAGGTAGATGCCGCCGAAGCCCACGGGCAGGAACATGTACGGGGTAATCAGGCCAAAGGTCAGCACACAGGCGACCAGCCGGCGGTCCATGTTCAGTTTGGCCATCACATACAGTAACGGCGGCACCACCAGCGGAATAAAGGCAATGTGGATCGGCAGGATGTTCTGGGAAGAAACGGCAACGGCCAGCAACAGGCCGATGATCATGAAACGGATGCCGGTGGCTGCGCCGCCTTCATCCTGCCGGCCTACCATGGCCAGGGCTTTGTCGGCCAGGGCGTGGGCCAGGCCGGATTTGCCGATGGCCACGGCGAAGGCGCCCAGGGTGGCGTAGGACAGCGCGACCGTGGCACCGCCACCGAGGCCGGTGTTGAAGGCGTTGATGGTGTCTTCAAGGGACATTCCGGCCACCAGGCCACCGGAAATGGCACCGATAATCAGGGCAACGACAACGTGGATGCGGCACAGGCTCAGTACGAGCATGATCAGGACCGCGGCAACAACGGCATTCATGGCAGACTCCGGGTAGGAATGTTGGGTTTACCGGCACCTTTTGGGCACCGGCAGCACGAAAAGTGCGCTAATGTGCAGGAAATGACCGCATCAGTCAAAGCGGTTGTGTAACGGTCAGTCAGCATCCACCCGGGCAAACCGGGGCACCTGTTCACCGGCCACTTCCACGGTTTCCCGGAACATGGCCAGCGGCCGTACCCACAGGCTGTGGTCGCCGTACAGGCAGCGGTATACCACCAGCGGCTCTTCGGTTTCGCTGTGCCGGGCCACGCCGATCACTTCGTAATCCTGGCCTTTGTAATGCCGGTAGCGGCCCGGCTCTACATTGTGTTTTCGTTCTGCCATGGTGTCCTCGCGGATGGTAGTGCAGGTTTATCCCCAAAGGATAAGGTGTCTGGTGCTGATTTCGCGCTAGACTGTATCCCAGAGACGGATTGTAGCGGTGCCAGCGCGCCCTTTTGAAGGTTACAGTCTGCTCCTGCATTCACCGGCCGGAACTCAACATCTGCATGAAAGGCTTTTCAACCCCTGTTCTGCAAATCATTTTGTGCCTGTTACTGGGATTCGCTGCTTGGGGTGCGCGGGCAGAGTCAGTGGGCTTTCAATGGCTGGAGGTGCCGGACGATTCGCTGGACATAGACGCAGTGCGCAGTGTGCCTGAGCACCGCTGGCAAAGCCATGGCGCAGACACGGTGCTGAATCTCGGGTTCAGCGACAGCGCCTTCTGGTTGCGTATCGAGGTGCCGGCATTCCCCCAGAACCGGCTGTTGCAGGTGGGCTATCCGCTGCTCGATGAAGTGTCTGTGCACTGGGACAAGGCCGGGGACATTGTTGAAACCCACCATACCGGCGACACCCTGCCGTTTCGAACACGCCCTATTGAACACCGGACCTTTATCTTTCTGGTACCCTCAAACACTGAGCCGGTCACCGCCTGGGTGCGGGTAAAAACCCAGGGTTCGATACAGATTCCGGTCAAAGTTACGCCATCCGCTGAATTCCTGGCCTACGAGCAGATTGCCTATGGCTGGCAGACCATGTTTGTCGGCATAGTGGTGGCCCTGGCCCTTTACAATCTGTTTTTGTTCGCCATCGTTCGCTACCCCACCTATCTTTGGTACGTACTCACAGTGCTGAGTGCTGGCCTGGCGCAGTTGAACTTCAACGGGCTGCTGTTCCAGTGGTTCTGGCCAGACCTGCCAGTCATCAACCGGTATCTGACCGGGCCCCTGGTGGCTCTGGGCCTGGGGCTGGCCCTGATATTCACCATGAAATTCCTGTCGCTGAAGAAATACAGCCCCGGTTCACGCCGGTTGCTTCAGCTTTTGCTGGCGGTTTGCCTGTTCACCATTGGGTACGGATTGCTGGGTTACTACCAGAATTCCATTGCCCTGGTCAGCACCCTGGCTGCTGTTGTGACAGCCTCGGCCTGGTTTGTGGGCGTGTTGATGTGGCGGCGCGGGCATGTGCTGGCGGGTTTCTATGTGGCGGCCTGGACGCCGCTGCTGATTGCCCACCTGTTGCTGGCACTGGCGAAGCTGGGGCTGATACCCACTAATCGGGCCATCGAGGTGGCGCCGGAGGTGGGTGTGGCTATCGAGGTGGTGGTGTTGTCGCTGGCGCTGGCCTATCGCATCAACCTGGAGCGCCGGCGCCGGCAGGAAGCCCAGGAGCATGCCCTGGAGATCCAGCGGGAAGCCAACCTGATGCTCGAAACCCGGGTTCGGGAGCGCACCGAGGAGCTGGAGCAGGCCAACGACCAGTTGCGTTCCATGAGCCTGACCGATGGCCTGACCCGGGTTGCCAACCGGCGGCGCTTTGACGACAAGCTGGAAATCGAGTGGAACCGGGCCATGCGCCACGACCAGGAGCTGAGCCTGCTGATGCTGGACATCGATCACTTCAAGAAGGTGAACGACACCTTTGGCCACCTGGTAGGTGATGATTGCCTGGTGTCGATGGCGGGGACGTTGCAGGGTGAGCTTCTGCGGGCTACCGACCTGGTGGCCCGCTATGGTGGCGAGGAGTTTGCGGTGCTGCTGCCGGCCACCGATGGCGAAGGCGCCCGCCAGGTGGCTGAGCGCATGCGCCAGGCCGTGGCGGGTAAGCCTGTTCCCTCCGGGCAGGGTGGCCCACCGGTGGAGCTGACCATCAGCGTGGGTGTGGCCACCATGCGCCCGGCCATCGGGGCGGGCAGCCAGGAGCTGGTGCGCCGTGCCGACGAAGCCCTGTATGCCGCCAAGGCCAACGGCCGAAACCGGGTCGAGGTCTGGCGTGATGAGGCTGTTGCCCCGGCAGGCCGGGGCTGAGGCTCAGTTTTTCAGTTTGTACTTGCCCGGCCCCATGAATACCACGGCCAGGGCGGTGAACAGGAAGAAACCCTGCAGTTCCAGTGCCCAGCCGCCGTTACCCGCCAGTGACAGCAGCTGGTGGCTGTGCACCAGCACAATGGCGACCAGCATGTTGAACACGATGATCAGTGCGCCAATGCGGGTCTGGTAGCCCAGAATCACCATCAGCGGTGCCACCACTTCTCCGATATAAACACCGTACGCCAGTATCGCCGGCAGGTTGTGGCTGGCCAGCTGGGCCTCGATAAAACCGATGCCATTAAGCAGTTTGGCAATGCCGTGAAACAGCAGCAGGCCACCGACGGTGAGCCGGACAATCAGTTTTCCAAGGTCAGTGTTTTCAAGCACAGGGCAAGCCTCCGGAACAGTGAATGGACGGCCGAAGGATACAGGGTTATCGCACAGAATTTCAGTGACTTGTTGGTCAGGACGTTGTTTTACAGGGCCGGGCCAAGGGAAAAACGGATGTGGTTCCGCTCCAGCAGGTTTTCCCAGTAATTGCGCATCCAGTCCCAGGCCCGGTTGTTGAACTGTTCCACGAAGGGGTCCAGGTCCAGGTTGTAGTAATCCGGGGTGCCGGCAATCTGCAATACGGTGACGGTGATGGCATCGTCCAGCTCGTTGGCAAAGGGTTCGCCGATCAGTTCGTGGGCCAGCAGGTTGGCCCGGGTGGCTTCCAGGTCGATCAGCTCGCCGGCCCGGATCGAGCGGTTGTTGTCGTGCATTTCTTCCATCAGCCGGTGGCACAGGTAGGCCCGGATCAGCAGGCCGTCGAGGCCGTCGTAGCGGACCAACAGCACCGAGGGCTGGGTGAAATAGCGGATAGCGGCATCAATAAACGGCTGGAACAGGGGCTTGGTGCCGGCGTCGATGGCGCAGGTGTCTACACACTCGATCAGCCGTGGCGCCATTTCGATGTATTCCACGGCAAACTGGAACAGGCAGGTGGCAGGCTGGCCGTCGATCACGATCGATGAGGGCAGTCGGGTTGCTTTGTCTTTCAGCTGTCGGAGGAAGCTCCCTGAACGGGCTTCCTGGCGACGTGCCTGGTCAATAATCTCGAGGACTGCCTGTGGTGTCATGTCAGGAGATGCCGATGTAGGTACAAAATGAGGTCGCAAGGCGCCTCCCCTTCTCCAGGAGCAACCAAGTGGCAGTCGGCCGGGCTGGCCGGCTGAACTGCCTGCCGTTTAAAAACAGTGTAGCCAATATTTTTTATGGCGCTGCCGGCATATGGCAAAATCCTTTGTGGAAAACCGTAATGTCTGGCCCCTAGCGGGGCCGGAACCACACACCCTGCCGGGTGTAGCGCCAGCACAGCCAGCCCATGCTGGCCGCCCGGGCCAGCATCAGGCTGATCAGTGATAACCACAGGCCGTGGTTACCCCAGCCGGTAGTCAGCCACCACACCGGTAAAAACACCCCGAGCGCCGAAATCAGCATGGTGTCCTGCATTTCCCGGGTGCGAGTGGCGCCGATGAACACACCATCCAGCAGGTAACTCCACACTGCGGCAAAGGGTAGCAGCCACAGCCAGGGCAGGTACTGCCAGGCAGTGATTTGTACCGCTTCAATACCCGTCAACAGGCTGATCAGCCCGCGCCCGCCCAGTACAAAGCCGATGGTCAGCAGCAATGCGCCCCAAAGCGACCAGCGCAGGGCGCTGTTGAACACTACCCTGAACTGCCGTTTGCTGCCCTTGCCAATGGCTTCGCCGATCAGTGCTTCGGCGGCGTTGGCAAAGCCGTCCAGGGCGTTGGAGATCACCAGCAGGAAGGTGATCAGAACGGCATTGGCTGCCAGGATGACGTCACCCTGGCGGGCGCCCTGGGCGGTAAAGAAGGCCAGGCACAGCAGCAGCGCGATGGTGCGCACCATGATGTACCGGTTTACCTGCAGGATGCGCAGGTAATCCGACACCTTACCGAACAGCTCCCGAGTCAGCTGCTGGCCCTCCGGCATGCGTCTGAGCACGATCATTACACCGATGGCGGTGGCGCCGTATTCGGCTATCACGGTGGCCATGGCTACGCCCCGGCTGTTCCAGCCGAGCACGGTCACGAAGAACACATCCAGCACGATGTTGATGCCGTTGGCGATGATCAGCATCACCATGGGCCCGCGGGGGAACTGGGTGCCGATCAGCCAGCCCACCAGGGTGTACTGGCACAGCACGGCCGGGGCACTCCAGATCCGGATGGCGGCATATTCCGAGGCCAGCGCGGCAACATCCGGGCTGGGGTTCATCAGCTGCAAGCCGACAGCAATCAGCGGCCGATGAAACAGAATCAGCAGTAAGCCGATGGCTACAGCCAGCATCAGCGAGCGCAGCAATAACGCTACCTGGGCGAAGGCATCGCGCTGGCCCCAGGCCTGGGCGGCCAGGCCAGTGGTGCCCATGCGCATGAAGCCGAAGGTCCAGTACAGAATGGTAAACAGGTTGGCGCCCACCGCCACCGCGCCGAGATATTCCGGGCTGTCCAGGTGCCCAAGCACGGCGGTATCCACCAGCCCCAGCAGGGGCACAGTAAGGTTGGTGAGCATTAGCGGCCAGGCCAGCGCCCAAAGCCGGCGGTCGGTGGGCCGGACAAATGCCTTATAAATTCTGCTTATCAAAACTGATTACTTATCCGATTTAGGTTTAATGATTTTTTAGTCTTTTATTGATCTGTGTCTACACTGACACTTGATGTATCCGTAAGCAGGCTTTCGCTCTCGGTGGTTCCGTTCGTTGCGAGCGCCGGAGCAGACCGCAGAGGGATGACGCAACATCCGACAAGAATAACACTCTGTGGAGACACAGTATGCGCGTGCAAGCCAAGCGGGCAGTAGCCCTAGCCGCTGGTCTGTTGTTACCGGCTGTAGTCATGGCGGACTGGACCATGAACATGTCGCCGGGGGTAACCGGAACCAGCAATCAGATTTTCAGCCTTCACATGACCATTCTCTGGATCTGTGTCGCCATCGGCGTGGTGGTGTTCGGGGTCATGTTCTGGTCCATCTTTGCCCACCGTAAATCCCGGGGCGCCAAACCCGCTAATTTCCATGAAAACACAGTGGTGGAGGTTCTCTGGACCATCGTTCCGCTGGCGATTCTGGTGGCCATGGCGGTGCCCGCCACGGCAACCCTGATCGAGATGTATGACACCACGGAATCGGATGTAGATATCAAAATCACCGGGTACCAGTGGCGCTGGCGGTACGAATACATCAACGATGACTTCGGGTACTTTTCGAACATGTCTACTCCCCGGGCCCAGATCGAGAACCGACAGGCCAAGGGCGAGCACTACCTGCTGGAAGTGGACAACCCATTGGTGATCCCGGTGGGCAAGAAAGTGCGCTTCCTGCTGACCGCCAATGACGTGATTCACTCCTGGTGGGTGCCGGAATTCGGCGTGAAGAAAGACGCCATTCCCGGCTTTATCAACGAAACCTGGACCCGTGTTGATGAGCCGGGCATCTATCGCGGCCAGTGTACCGAGTTGTGCGGCAAGGACCACGGCTTTATGCCGGTAGTGGTGGAGGCGGTGCCCGAAGATGAATACAACGCCTGGGTAGCTGAACAGCGAGCCGCCGCAGAAACCGAGCGCCAGCTGACCGAGAAAGACTGGACCCTGGATGAGCTGATGGAGCGGGGCGAGAAGGCCTACGCCAGTGCCTGTTCTTCCTGTCACCAGCCGGATGGCAGCGGTATGCCGCCGGCCTTCCCGGCCCTGAAAGGCAGCCAGATTGCCCTGGAAGACATGGATGCGCATATCGACATTGTGGTGAACGGTGTGTCCGGCACGGCCATGCAGGCCTTCGGCAGCCAGCTCAGCGAAGTGGACCTGGCCGCGGTGATTACCTACGAGCGGAATGCCTGGGGTAACAACACCGGCGAGATGGTCACACCGAAAGAGATTTTTGATTACAAGAACCAAGAGTAATCGACGCCAGATAACAACAATCACCAGCCATAAAAAACGGCGGTAACGGGGGTTTTCATGAGTGCGGTTGCAGATACCCACAGCCAGGAACATCACCACGGCCCGGCCAAAGGCATCAGCCGCTGGCTGCTGACCACCAACCATAAAGACATCGGGTCTATGTACCTGATCTTCAGCTTCGCCATGTTCCTGCTGGGCGGCAGTATGGCGATGGTGATCCGGGCCGAACTGTTCCAGCCCGGCCTGCAGATTGTGCAGCCGGAGTTCTTCAACCAGATGACCACCATGCATGGCCTGATCATGGTGTTCGGGGCGGTGATGCCGGCGTTCGTGGGGCTGGCCAACTGGATGCTGCCGTTGATGATCGGCGCGCCGGATATGGCATTGCCACGGATGAATAACTGGAGTTTCTGGCTGCTGCCCTGTGCCTTCCTGATCCTGGTGTCGACCCTGTTTATGGAAGGTGGCGCGCCCAACTTTGGTTGGACCTTCTACGCCCCGCTATCAACCACTTACGGCCCGCCGAGCACCACCTTCTTTATCTTCGCCATCCACATTATGGGTGTGTCTTCCATCATGGGCGCCATTAACGTGATTGCCACCATCCTGAACATGCGGGCACCGGGCATGAAGATGATGAAAATGCCCCTGTTCGTCTGGACCTGGCTGATCACCGCTTTCCTGTTGATTGCCGTGATGCCGGTACTGGCGGGCGCGGTCACCATGATGCTGATGGACATCAACTTCGGCACCAGCTTCTTTGATGCCTCCGGTGGTGGCGACCCGGTGCTGTTCCAGCACGTGTTCTGGTTCTTCGGGCACCCTGAGGTGTACATCATGATCCTGCCGGCGTTCGGGGCCATTTCCCATATCGTGCCGGCGTTCTCCCGCAAGCCGCTGTTTGGCTATGCCTCCATGGTGTATGCCGTGGGCGCCATTGCCCTGCTCTCCTTCCTGGTATGGGCGCACCACATGTTTACCGTGGGCATCCCGCTGGCGGGGCAGTTGTTCTTTATGTATGCCACCCTGCTGATTGCCGTGCCCACCGGGGTGAAGGTATTCAACTGGGTAACCACCATGTTCCGGGGCTCCCTGAGTTTTGAAGCCCCCATGCTGTTTGCCGTGGCCTTTATCATCCTGTTCACCATTGGCGGTTTCTCCGGGCTGATGCTGGCCATCGCCCCGGCGGACTTCCAGTACCACGACACCTACTTTGTGGTGGCGCACTTCCACTATGTACTGGTGCCGGGTGCCATCTTCGGTATCTTCGCCTCCGCCTACTTCTGGCTGCCCAAGTGGACCGGCCACATGTACGACGAAACCCTGGCCAAGACCCATTTCTGGCTGTCGTTTATCGGCATGAACCTGGCCTTCTTCCCGATGCACTTCCTGGGGCTGGCGGGCATGCCACGGCGGATTCCGGACTACGCCCTGCAGTTCTCGGACTTCAACATGGTGTCCAGTATCGGGGCCTTCATGTTCGGGGTTACCCAGCTTCTGTTCCTGTTTATTGTCGTCAAGTGCGTGCGCGGTGGTGAAAAGGCCGCGGCCAAGCCCTGGGATGGGGCCGAAGGGCTGGAGTGGACGGTGCCGTCGCCGGCGCCCTATCACACTTTCTCTACACCGCCGGACGTGAAATAACCGGGAGGTCACCATGGCCGAACAGCAACCACAACAGGGCAAGCGCAGTAACAGCCGGGTGATCGCCTGGTGCATGGCCGGCGTGGTGGGCATGTTTGCCTTTGGCTTTGCCCTGGTGCCTTTGTACGACGTGTTCTGTGAAATCACCGGCATTAACGGCAAGACCGGCGGGCGCTATGAGTCCGGGGTGTCGAACCAGGTGGACGAGAACCGCACGATTACCGTGCAGTTCCTGGCCAGCAACGGCCCGGGTATGAGTTGGGAATTCCGGCCGGTGCAGCGCAGTGTGAAGGTGCACCCGGGTGAGGCGGTCACGGTGAACTTCTATGCCGCCAACCCCACCGACCATGCCATGGTGGGCCAGGCAGTACCGAGTCTGTCACCCTCTGAGGGCACCCTGTATTTTCACAAGACCGAGTGTTTCTGCTTCAACCAGCAGCCCCTGGACGCCGGGGAAAGCGTGGAAATGCCCCTGGTGTTTATTGTCGACCCGGAGCTGCCGGAGCACATCACCAAGCTGACCCTGTCCTATACTCTCTATGACCAGGATCCACAAGCAAGGGTATCCGGTTCGGCCAGGGCAGGCACAACAACCAACAATAACGGCTAAGCCATCGGAGACAGCTATGGCGGATCACCAGACCTACTACGTTCCCGAACAGAGCAAATGGCCCATCATTGCCACCGTGGGCCTGGGCGTAACCCTGTATGGCGCCGCCTCAATCATGGTGAACGGCAATCAGGGCGAGAGCACCGGTGGCTCCTGGTTCATGTTCTGGATTGGCGCGTTGATCATGGCCTACATGCTGTTTGGCTGGTTTGGCAGCGTGATCCGTGAAAGCCGGGCGGGCCTGTACAGTGACCAGATGGACCGCTCGTTCCGCTGGGGCATGAGCTGGTTTATCTTCTCAGAAGTCATGTTCTTTGCTGCGTTTTTCGGGGCGCTGTTCTACGTAAGGGTGTTTGTGGTGCCCTGGCTGGGTGGCGAAGGCGACAAAGGCAGCACCAACATGCTCTGGGAAGGTTTTCAGGCCAGCTGGCCATTGATTAATAACCCGGATCCCCAGGTGTATCAGGGCCCGAAAGAGGTGATTGGCCCCTGGGGCCTGCCACTGATCAATACCCTGTTGCTGGTGACGTCATCGTTCACCGTCACCATTGCCCACCACGCCCTGAAAGCCGGTAACCGGGCCAAGGTAAAGCTGTGGCTGGCCGCCACCATTGCCCTGGCGGTGGTGTTCATGTTCGTGCAGGGCTACGAATACGCCCACGCCTATGGTGATTTGGACCTCACCCTGCAGTCCGGCATCTACGGCAGCACCTTTTTCATGCTCACGGGTTTTCACGGCGCCCACGTGATGCTGGGCACCCTGATGTTGTTCATCATGCTGGTCCGGATCATCAAGGGGCATTTCACCGCAGACAACCACTTCGGGTTCGAGGCGGCCGCCTGGTACTGGCACTTTGTCGATGTAGTGTGGCTGGGGCTGTTTGTCTTTGTGTATGTCATCTGACGGAGCGGTTATGGCGTCGGGTTCAGGGTCAGGTTCCCGGACCAGAGAGCGACCAGGATCAGCGCCAGCAAGAGCACGCTCAGGGCAACCCGGACTGCGAGGGAATTCACCACGCGCCGGGTTTTGCCGCCGTCGTGGATCAGGAAAAACAGACCGCTGAACAGGCTGGCCATAACCGCAACGAGCAACACAACGATGGCAATCTTGAGCATGGGAATTCCCGTTATTTTTAGCTTTCACTCACTATAGCAGAGCATGGGTAGACCTGTTTGATGGCTCGCCACTGGCAGTTTGACTGGCGATTACTGGTGTTTTCCGGGCTGTTTCTGCCCCTGCTGATCAGTCTTGGCGTGTGGCAACTGAATCGCGCCGCGGAGAAAACCGTGCTGCTGGAAACCTGGCAGGCAGAGTCGGCCAGCCAGGCCTGGGCTGAACAGTCCGCCGGTGCGCTGAAACCCGGGCAACCGGTATCGCTCACCGGCTTTTATGGTGAGCAGACCTGGCTATTGGATAACCGTACCCGGGACGGCAGGCCCGGCTACGAAGTGTTGACGCTGTTCCACCCCCTTGAAGGCCCGCCGGTGGTGGTGAACCGGGGCTGGATACAGGCGCCGCGCACGCGAGACCAGTTACCACTGGTGACTACGCCGGAGGACCTGTACACCCTGAATGGCCGGCTGGCGGATTACCCGGAGCCACCCGTGCTTGCAGCTACTGAGCCGGAATCCGGGCCCTGGCCGAGACGGGTCCAGGCCTTGCCGGCAGAGCTGGTGGCCGGGGAGGGCGTTAATCCTGCAGCCATGATTGTTGCCCTGGCCGACGGCCAGCAACCCGGCGCCTACCGGGCTGACCGGGTACCGGATGTGATGGGCCCGCAGACCCATTACGGATATGCGGCCCAGTGGTTTGCGCTTGCCGCAGCACTGACTATATTGACTGTAGTGGCGAGTTATAAAAAGAACAGCGAGACCTCGAAAGAACCGAAAGACAGGAGCCGATAATGACAACGACAACGGCTGATAATGTGACTCCCGGTGTTGAGCCCACCCCGGAACAGGTCCGCCGTGGCCGCCGTACCGCGCTGTTGCTGTTTGCAGTGGGTTTTGGCCCCATGGTGCTGGCCACCATCATGTTCTATACCGGCTGGCTGAACCCGGCCGGCCATTCTAATCAGGGCCAGCTGCTGCAGCCGGTGGTGCCGGTGCAGGTCCTGAATCTGGAAACCCGCAACGGTGTACCTCTGGTTGATCGTTTTGGCGCAGACAATACGGAAGCCAAATGGCTGATGCTGGTTACCGCCGACAGCTGCAACCAGGGTTGTGAGCAGCTGCTGTACCTGGCCCGGCAGGTGAACATTGCCCTTGGCAAGAATGCCCCGAGGGTTGGCCGCGCGGCGTACCTTGGTTCTACCCCGGCAGCACTGGAAGCCCGCTGGAGCGAGGAATACAGCCTGATGGAGCGGCTTCGGGTTGCTCCCGGAGCAACACCGGCCTGGCCTGCAGGCGTGAACCCGGCCAGCGAGCCCCGGATTCTGCTGGTGGATCCGTTTGGTAATGTGATGATGCATTACGGAACCGAGCACACCGGCAAACAGATGCTCAAAGACCTTAAACACCTGCTGAAGCTGTCCCAGATTGGCTGATCGGGAGGTCAGGGTCGTGAAACCGGAATTGAACCCCGAGCTGTCTTTGCCTGAGGCGAAAAAGCCATCCGTTGCCAAACCCATGGCCCGCTGGTCCGCGTTTGCCTGCGGCCTGGCGGTGGTGGTCATCATGCTGGGCGCCTGGACCCGGCTGGTGGACGCCGGCCTTGGTTGCCCGGACTGGCCCGGCTGCTACGGCTTCCTGACCGTGCCCCAGAGTGAAACCAGCATTGCCATTGCCAACGCCCGCTTTCCGGAAACCCCGGTGGACGTGTCCAAGGGCTGGCCAGAAATGATTCACCGCTATGCCGCAGGCACGCTGGGGTTGGTGGTCTTCGGGCTGGCGATTGCAGCAATTCGGCACCGGCGGGAACAGTTGCCCTTGCGCCTGCCCCTGTTTATTGCCGGCTTTATCGTACTGCAGGGCGCGTTCGGTATGTGGACCGTCACCCTGAAACTCTGGCCTCAGGTGGTGGCACTGCACCTGCTCGGAGGTTTCACCACCCTGAGCCTGCTGTTGTTACTGACCCTGCGCCTGCGCAAGCGGGCCCGGGGTGAGCCGCCGGCAGAGGTTTCTTCCTCTTTGTCGCTCAGCCAGCTCCGTCCGTGGCTCTATGGCGGCCTGATGCTGGTGGTCCTGCAGATTGCCCTGGGCGCCTGGACCGCCGCCAACTATGCCGCGGTAGCCTGTACGGACCTGCCCACCTGTCAGGGGCAATGGTGGCCGGAGGGCATGGATTTCCGCCACGGCTTTGATATTACCCAGCATGTGGGCCCGAACTATCTGGGCGGCCAACTGACTGCGGATGGTCGGGTGGCCATTCACGTGACTCACCGGTTAGGCGCGCTGGTCGTGCTGATCTATCTGGGCCTGCTGTTGCTCAGGCTCTGGCATCAGCGGGGTGCAAGCGGGCTGGAAAACAGTGTTTTGCTGGTTGCCGGGGCGCTGGTGGTCCAGGTTTGCCTGGGCCTGGCCAATGTCTGGCTGCACATTCCGCTGGCGATTGCGGTGGCCCATAACGCTATGGGGGCGGGGTTGCTGCTGTCGATGATCCATCTGATCTGGCAGCACCACCATCTAATGCCCCACCCGCAGTCCCTGAAGGCACCCGAAACAACAACCATAAACCGGGAGATAACGGCATGAGCGAGCAATTGAAAGCGCTGCCGGCGCAGGAAAAGGTAACGTCTGTATCCAGGCACATCTCCTGGCTCGACTACCTGGAGCTGACCAAGCCCCGGGTGGTGGCCCTGATGATCCTGACCTCGGTGATCGGTATGTTGCTGGCGGCACCGGGGGTGCCAGGCTGGGACATTCTGCTTTTTGGTAACCTGGGGATTGCCCTGCTGGCCGGGGCGGCGGCGGTGGTCAACCACGTGGTGGACCAGAAGATCGATACCATCATGGCCCGCACCCGCAAGCGCCCCGTGGCCACTGGCCGCATTGCGCCCTTCGATGCCATTCTGTTTGCGGTGGTGTTGGCGGCGGCCGGCATGACTGTGCTGATGTGGCAGGTGAACGAACTGACCGCCTGGCTAACCCTGGCTTCTCTGGTTGGCTATGCCGGCGTGTACACCTTGTTCCTGAAACGTGCCACGCCCCAGAACATTACTATCGGCGGCCTGGCCGGTGCCATGCCACCCCTGCTGGGCTGGACCGCGGTCACAGGGCAGGTGGAAGGCCACGCGCTGCTACTGGTGCTGATCATCTTTGCCTGGACCCCGCCCCATTTCTGGGCACTGGCTATTCACCGCAAGGAAGAATACGCCAAGGCAGGCATTCCTATGCTGCCGGTGACTCATGGCAACAAGTACACTGAGCTGCACATCCTGCTGTACACCCTGATGCTGCTGGCGGTAAGCCTGCTACCTTTTGTCACAGGCATGTCTGGCGGTATTTACCTGATCGGCGCCCTGGCGCTAGGCTTGAGGTTCCTGCAATATGCCATCCGCTTGTTGCAAGGGGATGATCGGCGGGTAGCCCTGAACACCTTCAAGTATTCCATCACCTATCTGATGGCCTTGTTCGTGGTGTTACTGGCGGATCACTTCGTCTTCTTCTGAACAGAGGCGGTTGTACTAACCTGAGTTGGAGGCCCCATGGGGCGGTCGTTGCGCATTACCTTGCTTGGCTTGTTTTTGCTGGTTGCCCTGGTGTTTGGCCTGACGGTGGGCCGGCAGGTATTTATGGCCAGCGATGAACCAGCGCCGGCGCCGGACCTGAGCCAGTTCAACACCTATGTGTACGACCAGCCCAGAGAGCTTACTGAGTTCACCCTCACCAACGAGCAGGGTGAAACCGTTACCCGGGACAGCCTGAGAGGCCGCTGGACCTTTGTGTTTGTGGGCTACACCAATTGCCCTGACATTTGCCCCGCGGCCATGGCTAACCTGCGCCGCACCAACAGCCTGCTGCCGGCGGAACTGCCCCGGCCGGATTACCTGCTGGTCACCGCAGACCCGGAGCACGACACCCCGGAAAAACTCAAAGCCTACACCGGCTTCTTCGGTGAAAACTTCCACGGCCTGACCGGCGACCTGGACACCCTGCGGCAAGTAGCCAAAAGCGTGAGCGCGGTGTTCGTGCACCGGGAAGTGGACGGTCAGCTGCTGGTGGATCACAGTGGCCACTTCGCCCTGCTGAACCCGGACGGCAAACTGCAGGCGCTGATCCAGCCGCCACACCGCCCGGAAGAGCTGGTTCAGGCCTACGAAAAGATCTACCTGTGGGCAAAGAAGAACCACCCCCGGGCTTCCGGTGCCTGAGGGGCGTTGGCCAAGGTGCCACTGACAAAATAGTCAGCTTCCCTTACACTGCCCGGCGCTGATCTCCAGCCACCAGAAACCGGGCCGCGCTCATGACGTCTTCTCCTGTTGCTACCCCAAAACAGCTGTTCACGGTACTGCTGGCTGGTAGTCTGGTGCTGCTGGTGGTGCACACTCTTGGCCGGTTTATCTACACGCCGCTGCTGCCCTACCTGGTGGCTGACAACCAGTTCAGCGCTCCGGACGGTGCCGCCGTTGCCACCTGGAACTACCTGGGCTACCTGATGGGCGCCATGCTGGCTATCCGCTGGCATCGCATCGACCAGATTCGGTTCATGCTGCCCCTGTTCCTGGCCGTGCATGTGATCACCACCCTGATCATGACCCAGACCGACAACCTGACCCTAATCTCCGCCACACGCTGGCTTAATGGCGTAGCCAACGGCGTGGTGTTTGTTCAGGCGCCGGCACTGATCCTGGAATGGCTGGTGCTGCGCAACCGCGCCACCATGAGTGGCCTGGTGTACATCGGCGTCGGCGCCGGCCTGCTGGTGTCCAGCGGCCTGGTATCCGGCACCGCCGAGTTCCTCGAGGGCGCCCAGCGCTGGTGGCCGGCGGCGCTGGTGTCTATCCCTCTGGCCTGGTGGGGCGTGATGCAGCTGCGCAAGCTGGATGTGCCGGTGCGCGAACACGACAATTCCGGGCAAGCCATTACCAACACGCCCCTGATCGACCGCGCCAGCATCCCGCTGTTCCTGGCCTACGCCGGCGCTGGCCTGGGCTACATCCTGCCGATGACCTTCCTGCCGCTGCTGGCGAAAATTGAATTGCCTGACGGCCACTTCCTGCAAGACGGCACCTGGATGCTGGTCGCCCTGTTCACCATCCCCGCCCCCTGGCTCTGGAACAAACTCGGCGCCATCATGGGCGACCTGCCGGCGCTGCGGCTGAATTTCATAATCCAGCTGGCCGGTGTTTTGGCCGCCGTGCTCTGGCCCGGCGCCATTGGTTTGGTGCTGTGCGCAGTGCTGGTCGGAGGCACTTTCCTGGGCACGGTGCTCCTCACCCAGCGCATCGGTCGCGCCCTCCATCCCCATCAGGGCCCGCGTTTATCGGCTGCGATGGTGGCCCTCTACGGTTTCACCCAGATGGTGGGGCCGTGGCTCACCAAGCAGTGGCTCGACTCCGGCGGTACCCTGGTGTCCGCATTTGGTATCGGTGTCGCGGCCCTGGTGTTTGGCCTCGTCTTTGCCTTCTTTGTGCCCCGGCCTGACTTTTGGCATTCGCGGTCTTGATGTGGCCCCAGACTGCGGGTTGTGGGGGATTGATCGGGGTGGTGGGGTATTTTTTGCCTTGGAAATGAAACTCGCTGCGCTCAGACATTCATTTCCGGCGGAAAAAAATACCCCACCACCCCGCTCTAGCTGGCCACGGTGGTTCCGCTGGGTAAAAAGACTGTTTGTTTGAAAGAATCAGTGCTGACGCAAAAGGCAAAACCGATTAACCCAAGACAGACCCTAGTAAACTCTTGAGATACCCTTAAAGTTACGCAGGGTGTGGGGGGTGTTTTAGTTTTTTGGTCGAATAAAGGTGTCTGAGCGCAGCGAGTTCTTTTTCGCCCAAAAAACTAAAACACCCCCCGCGCCACCCCCCGAAACC
>CAYUNQ010000033.1:0-15805 GCA_964446185.1 uncultured Marinobacter sp.
TCGTTCATATGATCTACATAATATGTAAGAGAAGCTTGTCCACCACCTGCCCCATGCGGGAGCTGTCCGGATAGTTGGGCACACCTTCAAACAGCAGGGTGATAGCGCCGTTGGCCAGCGGGCCGTACAGGATGTAGCTGTGACCGGTTACCCAGCCGAAGTCGGCGGTACACCAGTAAACATCACCGTCGTGGTAATCAAAGATGTATTCGTGGGTCATGGAGGCGTACACCAGGTAACCACCGGTGGTGTGCAGAACACCTTTGGGTGCACCGGTAGAGCCGGAGGTGTACAACATGAACAGCGGGTCTTCCGCGCTCATTGGCTCCGGCTCGCACACGGCCGAAGCGTTTTTCATCAGGTCTTCATAACGGGCGTCGCGACCTTCAGTCCAGGGCACCTGGTCGTTCCCGGTGCGGCTTACCACAATCACGCGGTCAACCTTGGCGTCTTCCTCGTGCTTGAGGGCGGCATCTACGTTTTTCTTGAGCGGGATAGCACGGCCACCACGCAAGCCTTCATCGGCGGTGATCACAAAGCGGGACTTGCCGTTAACAATACGGGCGGCCAGTGCTTCCGGAGAGAAGCCACCGAACACTACCGAGTGAATGGCGCCAATGCGGGCACAGGCCAGCATGGCCACGGCAGTTTCCACAATCATAGGCATGTAGATGGTCACTACATCGCCTTTTTTGACCCCCTGCTCTTTCAGAACATTGGCAAATTTGCAGGTTTCTTCGTGCAGCTCACGGTAGGTAACGTTGCGGGATACCGAAGGGTCGTCGCCTTCAAAAATAATGGCGGTCTGGTCTGCGCGGTCTTTCAGGTGGCGATCCAGGCAGTTCGCAGAGGCATTCAGCACGCCGTCTTCAAACCACTTGATAGAAAGGTTGTTGTAATCGTAAGTGCTGTTCTTGACCTTGGTGTAAGGCTTGATCCAGTCCAGCCGCTTGCCGTGCTCACCCCAGAAGGTGTTCGGGTCATCGATGGACTGGCGATACATCGCCTCGTACTGTTCACGGGTAATCAGTGCGCGCTCGGCCACTTCCGGACTAACCGGATATACCTGTTTATCAGTCATTGTGCTCCCCCTTTAAGAGTCTTTTGTCATTGTCGGTTTTAGAGGTTTCAGGGTGATCAGGCTCTTTCTGGCCCTTAAGACAGATACCCGTAGTTCAACATGTGTGCCACCACACAATGAATTAGACTAACGTCCAACTATATATCCTTATAACCATTGAGTTACCGAAAAACTGCTCAAAATAGCGTCGATCTGGCAGGAGGGTTCCCGGGCCCGGAGTCATCCAGGCCCGGTAAAACGGCAGATCAGGCCGCTTTTTTCCGCGGGCGTGAGGATTTAAGGCTGTAAACCTTACGCTCTTTGAGTGCGTAGCGGTTCAGGCCGGCAAGGTGAATCTTGCGCAGGTAGACTGCCCAGTCAATTGCCCGGGCATCCACCGGGAACAGAGTGCGATCTACCACCCCCATCCGGTCTGCCAGGGCAAGCAACCGGTCGTTCTGGAAAACATAGTCCGGGGCGGTGTAGAAACCGAAAATGGTGGCCAGCGACCGTGTAGTATCCAGGTTGCGCAACCACTTCAGGTCACGGGAATTGCCCAGCAGTTTGAACACCCGGTCAGTAATACTCAGGGGCAGGCGCACACCGCTCACCACCAGGTCGAACAGGCTCCGGTTCACCGCCACAAAAGGTTTGCTGGGCTGCCGGTAGAACAGGTGATCGTAAGCGGCATAATTGGTTTTCGACTCTTCCAGCAGGTGGTCAATGAACTGGCCCAGAGTCACCGGGTTTGAGCCGCCGCTACAGCACTGGTAGATGCGCTGCTCAACGGGTTCCGACACGGCTTCGGCCAACCCGAGAATAATGGCGTTTGCCACCAGGTCTACCGGAATTACATCGATTACCCCGGAGCGCTTGCCAGGGAACAGGGTGACCTTTTCACGGGCATAGGCAAGGATAATCGCATCCGCCACCTTTACCCCTTCAATCCAGCCAGGTGCCGGTTCTTCCAGCGCACTTTCAATGATGGACGGCCGCACAATGGTCAGACTGCGGCCGCTCAGGGCCTTCATCAGCAGCTGCTCGCCCAGCCACTTGGTAAAGGTGTAGGTATCGCTCCAGCCATAGCGGTTGGCCTCCAGAATACCCAGCTCCACCAGTTTCTTTTCAAGAGCCTTGCCGGTATATCGGGAGCGAACATCTTCGATTTTGTCTTGCAGCAAGCGGACCAGCTCTTCAATCTCGTAGTAACCCTCCGGAGACTGTGGAATCGCCTCGCCGGCCGGTTTGATGACAGACTCTGTGACCTGCCCGGAGTTCATGCCGTTGACATAGCAGGTCGATACCTGGAGTACGACCAGGGCGGGGTTCAGCCGGGCAAGTTGTGCAATGTTGTCCAGGCACAGGGTGTTGATGGCCAGGGCCTTGTCCAGCTCTTCGCGGAAATTTACGCTGGCGGCGGAGTTGATCACCGCATCCAGGTCCATAGCCAGTTTGCCGCAGGCCTCATCCCCCAGACCAAACGCAGGCTCGGTAACTTCGCCGGTTACGCAGTGGATACGGTCTTCGAGAAACGCCTCGAATACCTCGTTGTCCTCTTGCCGAAGCCGGTCAAATACAGACGATGTAGCGATCTCGTTGAGGAAGCGGCTACGAGCATCCGGGTGACGCTTGTTACCGCGGATCAACAGATAAATGGCGCCGATATCCGGAACGGTCCGGATCAGCTTTTCCAATACCACCTTGCCGAGAAAACCGGTGGTTCCGGTGATCAACACTTTTTTGCCGCTAAGCCGCGCCATTACTTTCGATGACCCTGCCTCGCCGGCCTGCCGTTTTGTCATGGTAGAACTCCTTCTCTGATTAAACCTGGCCGGCCTGACTGCCGGCAAACTTTTACCTGCATAATGCAGGCCACGATAAACGATGTCGCTCAATTCTCGCACAACCATGGTGACAGGGTGGTGACAGACTGCAAACTTACATAACCCTGCACACCAATAAAATGACAAACCAGACTGCACATTAACGGGGCGCCTGCACCTTGCTGGCACCGGCACGCTGCCATCAAACAACATTTCGATAATTGATTGTCTGACACTCCTATTTTAAAGATTGATGCAGTTTGCAAAGCGTTGCTGAACGTTACTTTGTGTATCCGGAAATGAGGTCTGCTGCACATTTTTCGAACATCGCCTTCTCTAAGCTCAGTTGGTAACAGACCGATCACCTATCCCGCCGCCTGCGTCGGGAACACAACGATAAAAACGGTGACGGGCCCGGGGAACAAGAAAAAGGCAGCAGAAAAATGCACGACAAGTACAAATATATCGGCCCTGTGTACGATTTTCTGAGCAACCTCTACAGCGGAAAAAACATTCACCGTTGCAAAACCGCCATGTTGGATATCGAAACGGTAAAGCCCGGAGACCGCATCCTGTTTGCCGGGGTTGGCCACGGCCGTGACGCCATCCGTGCCGCCGAGCTGGGGGCAGACGTTACCGTGGTCGACCTGTCCGAAACCATGCTCCGCAAATTTGCTGAAGCCCAGCAGAAAGAAGCCCCCCACCTGAGCATTCGTCGCATCCACAGCGACATCATGAAAGTCGATGAGTTCGAACAATACGACATGGTGGTGGCCAACTTTTTCCTGAACGTGTTTGACGAAGACATGATGGTCAAAGTACTGGAGCATCTGATCCGGCTAGGCAAGGCCGACGCCAAAGTGGTCGTGGGTGATTTCTGCTACCCCACTGGCAACCTGCTGTCCCGCCTGTTCAAGAAGATGTACTGGTACATGGCGGTATTCACCTTCTGGCTGTTTGCCAATAACGCTTTCCACAAGATCTACAACTATCCCGAACACATGCAGCGCCTTGGCCTGCAGGTAACAGAAAAGAAAAAGTTCAAGCTCCTGAACATGGACTGTTACTGGTCGATTCTCGGGCAAAAGCAGGCCTGACACCTGCCCCGCCGACCAACACAATAACAACCGGATAACGGGAGCTTCACCATGACCGATCAGATTCTCGCACTCGACAACGTCAGAGACCTGGCCGACGGCCAGTTCTCCTTCTCCGAGCGGGTTAACTACCTGAAGCAGTACGGAGCCCACACCCAATCGTTCTCTACCCTGCAACCGGGCATGCAATACTTTGATGTGCCCGGCATCGGCTACATTGCCTACATGCGCAAATGGGGTGGCACCTTTGTCTTGTCCGACCCGGTCAGCGCCCCGGAGAACTTTCCCGCCATTCTGGAGCGCTTCCACCAGAAATTCCCCAATGCCAGCTATATCCAGGTGTCCAAGCCGGTGGTGGATTTCCTGCACCTGCGTTTTGGCCTCTACGGCACCCAGTTTGGCAGTGAGTCCCGGATCGACCTTCGTAAGTGGAGTCTGAGCGGCAAGAAGAAGCAAATTCTGCGTACCGCCCTCAACCAGGCAGAGAAGAGCGGTATTACCGTTAAAGAACGCTTCAGTGACGACCACACCCGGGAAATTTCCGAGGCCTGGATTCGTACCCGCAAGTGCAAAAGTAACGAAATCCGTTTCCTGATCCGCCCGATGGAAATGGAGTACCGGGAGAACGAGCGCCACTTCTACGCCTACCAGGACGACAAGGCCGTGGGCTTTATCTACTTCGACCCGGTGTATCGCAACAACAAGATCATCAGCTACGTACCCAACATTTCCCGGGCCAATGCGGATTTCCGCCAGGGCATTTTTTACACCCTGATGGCCCATGCCATGGCAGTGTTCAAAGAAGAAGGCGTGCCCTACCTGGACCTGGGCCTGATTCCGCTGTCGCTGGACAAAACCACCGAGCACCAGGAAAGCCGGCTGCTGAAATCGCTGTTACACGGAGTCTACGAGAAAGGAAATTTTCTTTATAACTTCAAGGGGCTGGAATTCACCAAGTCACGCTTCCGCGGTGATGATTTCAAAACCTATTGCTGCCACAAGCGAGCCATCCCCGCCCTGGAATTTCTGGCCATGTTCAAGCTGACCCGGCTGCTGTAACGTCGGGCCAGTGGCCAATCACCCGCTCCACCGGAATGCCCATTTCCGCCATAAACAAATCAATATCCGCTGCCACGTTACCCGTAAAACAGGCCTGTATGACCACGGCCTGCCCTGCCTCCCGGGGCGTTTGCGCCTGTGACAACCGCCCGGACTGCTCCAGCCAGTAGCCAACCCGGCGGGCAATCGCCTCACCAGATTCCACCCAGTAACGCACCGCTGGCAGGCTTTTGCGCAGCCAGGGCAGCAGCAGCGGGTAGTGGGTACACCCCAATACCACGGTATCCACCCCGGCTTCCCGCAAGGGTTTCATCGCCTCATATAACTCTGCCTGGGGTGGCTCGGCACCAGCAACCAGGGCTTCCGCCCAGAGCACCAGGCCAGGATGACCCAGGCGGACCACCTGGCAGTCCGCCGCAAACTCGCTGACCAGGTCATCCAGGTACCGCCGTCGCACCGTGGCCGGCGTGGCCAGCAATCCGATACACCGGTTATCACTGCAGGCAGCCGCCGGTTTAACCGCTGGTACCACACCCACCACCGGAATGTCTGTCCTGGCCCGGAGCTTGGGTAACGCCACCGTACTGGCGGTATTACAGGCAATGACAATGACATCACAACGCCATTGGGCCAGGCACTCCATGATCAGACCGCAGCAGCGCTCGATCACCACCTGCTCGGGTTTGTCTCCGTAGGGAAAGCCTGCATTGTCGGCCAGGTAAATAAGCTCGACCCCCGGCAGAGCCTGATGAATGCAGGCAGCCACACTTAATCCGCCCACACCGGAATCAAACACCAGAACCCTGGTACGCGCATCCGTCATGGTCAGTTACCCGAACCGCTGGCAATCTCTCGCTTTACCGCACTGATCAAGCGGCCAGCGATGGTCGTTTCCGGCGGGATCGGCGGATGCTCACCTGGCGTGAACCATCCTGCTTCGGCCAGCTCATCTTCCTGCAAGTGCAGCTCGCCACTCTTGTAATCGGCAATAAACCCAACCATCAACTGGTGCGGAAATGGCCAGTGCTGGGAGGCCTGATACCGGATATTGGCCACCTCCAGGCCGGTTTCTTCCATCACTTCCCGGGCCACGGCCTGCTCCAGGCTCTCTCCAGGCTCGACAAAACCGGCGATCAAACTGAAGAAGTTGCGGGTTACCCGGGCCGACCTGGCCAGAAGGAAACGGTCGCCCCGGCGGATCACGGTGATGATGCAGGGGGCAATTCTCGGGTACCAGGGAATATTGCAGCGGTCGCACCAGCGGGCGCGCTCACGGGGATGCGCCCCGGTCCGCTCGCCACATCGGCCGCAGTAGCGGTGGTCCTGCCACCACTGCCAGACCTGGTAACCGGTGCTGAGCAAGTCAGAAGGCGCACCGGGCGTGTGCAACAGGGCCTCACGCAGGCTCAGGGTTTCGGCGCCGGGCAGGCCGGAGTCCGGCAGCGCAGTCACAAATAGCCTGCGGCCGCCCCAGGTGCCCAGCGCCAGGGCTTCAGGTCGGCTGTCACCCATTTCAGGGCCGCCCCAGGCCAGAAACCAGTCATCGCCGGGTTTAAGGATGTTGTTACCCGCAAACGCCAGCAACAGGTCACCCTGCATCGGTGCTTGTTCAGACCAGCCCGGCACCCATTGTGTGCTGTCATCGACCATAACTTTGCCCTGTAGCTGCAGCAATTACATTAAGCGGCAATGTACCACATCACATTCGCCAGCCAGAATCAGCATAGCGCTTTCCGCCCCCGCTCCAACCCGCTAAACTTGGCGCCTGTTTCCAGCACCGGAGTTACCTTATGCGACTTTATCAGGGTATTCGCAGCCTGATCCTGTCTCTTTTCCGCAAGATCCTGTTTCTATGGGTCAGAACGGATGTCAGCGGCAACACCCTTGAAGCGCTGGGCCTCGACCCGCAGAAGCCGGTGTGTTACGTGCTGCAATACAGCTCATTATCCAGCCGCCTGGTGCTGGAGCAGGAAGTTATCGCAGCCCGGCTGCCCGGTGCCACACCAGACTTGCCGGTGAAGAACGGACCGTCCCACTCGTTTTTCTTCCTGTACCGGCGTATCGGCGGCCCATTCCGGGGTGGCCGGCACAAGCCAGTGCCCGCCAAAGAGTTCGGCGACCTGGTCCGGTTTGGCCTGGAACATCCGGAGCAGGACGTACAGATTGTTCCGGTCTCCCTGTTCTGGGGCCGCTCTCCGGACAAAGAAAAGTCCCTGGTCAAACTGCTGCTATCAGATACCTGGTCTGTAGCCGGCCGTTTGCAGAAGTTCCTGATCATCCTGGTGCACGGCCGCAGCACCTACGTGCAGTTCAACCAGCCGCTGTCTCTGAACCAGGTGATTGACGAATACCGCAACAACGAACAGAAGGCCAACCGCAAGCTGGCACGCCTGCTGCGCACCCATTTCCGCAGGGTGCGCCAGGCTGTGCTCGGGCCGGACCTGTCCCACCGTCGCACACTGGTGGAAGGCCTGGTGCGCACCCAGGCCGTAAAGGAAGCCATTCGCGAAACCGCCGCCAAGGACGACATTCCACCGGAAAAAGTCCGGGCCAAGGCCTACAAATACGCCGACGAAATTGCCGCCAGCATGTCCATTGTCACCATCCGTTTCCTGGAGCTGGTACTGGCCTGGCTGTGGAACCGGATCTACAACGGCATAGCCATCAACAACATCAAGGTGGCCAAGGAAGCCGCGCAGGACAACGCTGTGGTCTACGTGCCCTGCCACCGCTCCCATATCGACTACCTGCTGCTGTCTTACGTACTGTACAAAAACGGTCTGATGCCGCCGCACATCGCCGCTGGCATCAACCTGAACATGCCTGTTGTCGGGCCGATTCTGCGCCGGGGCGGCGCCTTCTTTATGCGCCGCAGTTTCCGCGACAACCCCCTGTACGCCACCGTGTTCAACGAATACATGCACGTGATGTTCACCCGAGGCTACTCGGTGGAATACTTTGTTGAGGGCGGCCGCTCCCGCACCGGCCGTATGCTGGCACCCCGGCCCGGCATGCTGTCGATGACGGTACGCAGCTTCCTGCGGGATCACCGCAAGCCGATTGTCTTTGTGCCGGTGTATGTCGGTTACGAGAAAGTGATGGAAGGCCGCTCTTACCTGGGCGAACTCCGGGGCAAGAAAAAGCAGAAGGAAAGTGTGTTCGGGCTCGCAAAGACCGCCCGCAAACTGACCAACTCCTTTGGCCGGGTAGCGGTCAACTTCGGCGACCCGATTCCGTTGGCCGAGGTTCTGGACAACGTACACGACAGCTGGCGCGAAGAGGCCTACGATGCGGAATTCCGGCCGTCCTGGCTGCCGGATGCCGTTGACGCCCTGGCCCAGCGGGTTGCCAGCAACATCAACGCCTCGGTTGCGGTGAACCCCATTGGCATGACCGCCACCGTGCTGCTGGGCACCGAGCGCCTGGCCATGGACGAAGGCCAGCTGATCCGGCTGCTGGACCAATACGCCAGCCTGCTGAAAGCCCGGCCCTACGCCGACACCGTTACCCTGCCCGAGGGCAGTGGCAAGGACTGGGTGGCCTACTGTGAAAGCATGGGGCTGGTGTCCCGCCAGCCACAGAAACTGGGCGACATCATCGGCCTGGAAGGCTCCAACGCCATCCTGATGACCTACTACCGCAACAACATCCAGCACCTGTTTGCCCTGCCGGCCCTGGTTGTCAGCCTGTTCGAAAACAAGTCGAGCCTGCGCCGCGACAAGGTCGTCTTCCTGGCTAGCGTAGCCTACCCTTACCTGCAATCAGAGCTGTTCCTGAAATACTCGCAGGAGGAGATCGAATCCGTCATTAACGACTGGATTGATGTGCTGGTTGACCAGGGCCTGCTGGTGAGCCTGGATGACGAACGCCTGAGCCGGCCGGAAGAAGGCACAGAAGCCATGCTGCGGGCGCGTATTCTGTCCCGGTTTATCATCCAGACCCTGGAGCGTTACCACATTGCCCTGGGCATTCTCCGTAAATACGGTTCCGGCAAGCTGACCGCCGCCGAACTGGAGGAACAAAGCACGCTGCTGGCGGAGCGGATGTCTATCCTGTTCGGCCTGAATGCGCCGGAGTTCTTCGACAAGACCCTGTTCAGGAACTTCATTGCCAATATGCAGAAAGAAGGGGTTCTGACCACCGACGACAACGGCCTGCTGTGTTACGGCGAAGGGCTGGACGAGGTGGCCGAGGATGCCCGGCTGGTACTGAGTGTGGAGAAACGCCAGGCCATCCAGCAGGTAACCATGCTGGATGCCTGAAGCCGGTTGCCGGGCTGGGTAAGCTTCAGGCCGGCAGGGCTTTCAGGGAATAGATATCGTAGCGGCTGCTCTTGCCTTCGATGCGGGTAGCCGGTTCCGACCCTTCCACGGCCGGGGCCTTGCGGGGGCGCTTGACCACCACCCGGTAACGGGCAGCCTTCAAAGCCGCTTGCAGTAATTGGGCGGAGTCATCGTCGTCGCCCACCACCTGCCGGAACACCTGCATTTCTTTTTTCACCAGCGCCGACTTGTCCCGATGGGGAAACATCGGGTCCAGGTACACCACATCCACCGATTCCGGCTCTGCCCTGGCCAGCCAGTCAATGGAGCTGCCGGCTTCCAGGGTCATTCTGGCCACCACTGGCGCACATTCCGGATTTAATGCAGCCCTCGCCAGGCCATCGGCCAGCAAGGCGTGGATCACCGGGTTTCGCTCCAGCAAGGTGACGCGGCAGCCAAGGCCGGCCAGTACAAAGGCGTCCTGCCCCAACCCGGCCGTGGCATCCAGAACGTGCAAACCTGCGCGGGTTTTCTGCAGGCCCACCGCCCTGGCGACCAGCTGGCCGGTGCCGCCACCGTGTTCCCGGCGATAGCCCATCTTGCCGGTCACAAACTCGGCCCGTACCGGGCCAGGCGCAGCTTTACCGGTGATCTGCAGGGCCAGGCCCTGGTCGTCGGAATACAGAAGAATGGAGTAATCACGAACCTGTTGCGGCTTGACTGCGCCCAGCCAGGGCAATGCCAGTTCCTCAGCCAGCGCCCGGGCCTGGTGCTGGTCGCCAAGCGGGCTGCAGGCCACCGCAAGGGTGCCTGGTACAGAAGGCTCAGTCACGGCCTGGCAGCTTTTTCCAGGCGACTTCATCGCGGATATAAACCGGCTGAGCCTGCTCTGCCGGCACTGCCTCACCCTGGCGATAGCCCTGTTCCGCCAGCCGGACAACTTCACAGGCCCGGGGTACCAGGATGTCATCAACCACAGTAGCGGCGTCTGCCACACCCGCAGGCATGTCACCGGCAAAGGCCCAGCCCGAGCCAACACCAGTCCAGCACCCGGCCCCGATATCCGGCAGGCTGACGGCCGATGGCGGGCATACCCGCTCGTCTGCCAGCAACACCGGCAGGCCGTCACGGCACTGGAAAGCGCCCCAGTAGACTTCACCCATGCGGGCGTCGAAAGCTACGGCTACGCAGGCCCCTTCGGGCAAGTGATGCTTGTCGATGGCTTGCAGCGCAACAGCAGCCAGGGAAGATACCGGCACCACAGGGATATCCAGCCCCCAGGCCAGGCCCTGAACCACGCCGGTGGCAATGCGTAAGCCGGTGAAAGAGCCCGGTCCCCGGGCAAACGCCAGGGCATCCAGACCAGAAGGAGTAAGCCCCTGCTCCGCGAGCAACTCGCGCACCATGGGCATCAGAAGACGGGTGTGGCCCCGGGGGGCCACTTCAAAGCGCCCGGTAATACGGCCATCCAGCCAGAGCGCGGCGGAGCAGCCTTCGGAAGACGTATCCAGTGCCAGTAACTTCACAGAATCAGTGCCTCCGGGGCCACTCCGGTTTGGAGATTACTTGAGTTGGGACAGGATCTGGTCGCGGATGCTGTCCAGGCTGCCAACGCCTTCTACGCGTACGTACTTGGGTGCTTCAGACGGCGCCTTACCGGCCCAGTCCTGATAGAAACCGATCAGCGGAGCGGTCTGGTCGTGGTAGATACCCAGGCGCTTGCGTACGGTTTCTTCCTTGTCGTCTTCACGCTGAACCAGCGGCTCGCCGGTTTCGTCGTCTTTGCCCTCGACCTTGGGCGGATCGTATTTCACGTGATAGATGCGACCACTGCCTTCGTGCACACGACGGCCAGACAGGCGGCTGACAATTTCTTCGTCTGCTACGGCAATCTCGACCACGTAATCAATGGCAATGCCCTGTTCCTTGAGCGCTTCGGCCTGGGGAATAGTGCGCGGGAAACCGTCCAGCAGGAAGCCGTTCTTGCAGTCCGGCTGCTGGATACGCTCTTCAATCAGCGCGATGATGATGTCGTCAGACACCAGGCCGCCGGAAGCCATGACTTCCTTTACCTGCTTGCCCAGCTCGGACTCGGCCTTGACCGCGGCCCGCAGCATGTCACCGGTGGAGATCTGGGGGATCTCGAAACGCTCGGTAATAAACTGGGCCTGGGTGCCCTTACCCGCGCCTGGCGCGCCTAACATAATGATTCGCATAACGTTGTGCTCCCGTTGTCTTATATTATCGTTTGAAAAACTGCGGCAAAGACCTGTGCCTTTGCGGCAACCTCTCAACAAGACTCCAGACTGTGACCGACTTATCGGCCCGGAATGGAGGCCGCATTATACGAAGTCAGCCCCTTCATAGAAAGTCGACCTCGGTATGATTGGATGAGTTACTGACAAAACTCAGTGTTCAAGGGGGGTTACCAGCGCATCGAGATCTGCCGACAGGGTACCGATTTCCTGCTGCACCTGTTCCAGCGCCACCGAGCCGAGACCGAGGGCATCGGTCAGTGCCGGAACGTCATCCGGGCTGAGTTCATCGCCAATACCGCGTTTCTTGAGCAGGGCATTGGCCAGCATCACCATGCGTACGTAGTCTTCATCGGCACCCTGATACTCCGGGTTCTGGTGCATACCGGCGGCACGGATGACCGGCTCGGGCAGTTGCCATAACCGGTACAGAAGCCCGGCCAGCGTTGCGTGGCCCATGGAGACACCGGCGTTGTTGTCAGTGGCTCCGAAAACCTCCCGCTCCAATGACAACATGTCGGTTTCGGGATTGATCTCTCTGAGTGCCTGCAATTCCCTGAACTCAGACGGATACAGCAAAGCAACCACCAACAGACCATAATTGTGCAGTAGCCCGCACAGGTAGGCCATATCCTGGTCAAGCCCCAGGCGCTCGGCCAGGGCCCGACACACAAACGCGCAGTACAGGGAATGACGCCACAGGCTATTGATCCCCAGGGCACCGTCCCGGGCCACACTGAACGAGCGCACGGCCAAGGCTCCCTGCGCAACATGGGCCAGCCGACCGGCACCCAGCAATTCAACGGCCTCTGCCAGGGAGCCGTTCTGGCTGGTCTGCCCGAATAACCCCGAACGGGCGTACCGCAACACCTGGGCAGCAAGGCCCGGGTCGATGCCAGCCACATTGGCCAGCTCGCTTCCGTGCTGCTCCGGGTCTTCCACAAGTTCTGCAATCCGGCTGGCCAGTGCCGGCATGGGCGGCAGGCGGGTCAGGGTCTTCAGTCGCGCGGCCAGGTTATCCAGAGTGGGGGTGGCATCCGGTGCCGGGCCGGCGTCACCGCCTGCCATAGAAACCCTTCGGGCATTCCCCAGGGCACGGTGAAATTCCCCGCCCTCCATCTGAATCAGCACCTGTTCACTGCCCGAGGTAAAACACACCTGCCTGGCCCTGTAGATATCGTCATCAACCAGCACTTCCAGGCCCCAGGCTTCCCCGATGGGAGGAATGAAACCCGGATAGCAGTCGTCGAAGAAGCTGGCCGCCTGCACCGGCTCGAGTTGCTGTAACGGCCGGCCGGTGAGTTTGCGCAACTGCTCCAGCGAGGGTGGATTACCGGCCCGGTGCACGGCCATCAACAGGCCGCTCACATCGATCAACACCGCTGCCTCGGCAAAGTCTGCAGCCTGCCCGGAGGCCGCGATGGCCGCCTTCAGGTCCGCAACCGGCGCAATATCAATCAGGGTAAAAGCCAGCCCCCGTCGTGCCAGATACTGTTCCAGACGCTCAGATATATTCAAACGCTCAGACTCCCCTGCCCGTCAGCCGGTGTTACGCATGCCAGCGGCAATACCCGCCATGGTGACCTTCAGTGCCCGTTCGACCATTTCCGGCACCTCGCCCTTGCCTTCACTTTCCCGGTCACGCCGCAGCAGCTCGGCTTGCAGGTAGTGCAGCGGATCTGTGTAGGGATTGCGCACTTTCATCGAGTGAGCAAACACCGGCTCGCCTTCCAGCAGGTTCTGCTGCTCTTTGAGCTCCAGCAAGCGCTCAACGCATCCGCTCAGCCGTTCCCTAAGGCTGGCACCCAGCGCCTTGAGCTTGTCGTCTTCCACCAGAGTCTGCTCGTAGTAGCTGGCAATACGCAAGTCCGCCTTGGCCAGTACCATCTCGAGCATATCCACATAGGTGCGGAAGAACGGCCAGCCACGCATCATGTCCCGAAGCTCCGGCAGTCGATCCGCCTTTGCCGCCTCCTCAAGGGCAACGTCGCTGCCCAGCCAGCTCGGCAGCATTAGCCGCATCTGGGTCCAGGCGAAGATCCACGGGATGGCCCGCAGGCTTTCCACACCGCCGGTGGGTTTGCGCCGGGCCGGCCGGCTGCCAAGGGCCAGCTTGCCAAGGGCAGTTTCCGGCGTAACCTGGCGGAAATAAGGCACGAAATCCGGGTTCTCGCGCACGACTTCCCGGTATGCTTTCAGAGACGTTTCGGTAAGCCAGTCCATGGTTTCACGCCAGCTTTCTTCCGGCTCCGGTGGTGGTGCCAGCGTAGCCTCGATAACGGCGGTGGTGTACAGGGTCAGGCTTTGTACCGCCAGCCGTGGCAGGCCGAATTTGAAGCGGATCATCTCGCCCTGCTCGGTAATCCGGAAACTGCCGTTCACCGAGCCCGGCGGCTGGGACAGGATTGCCCGGTTGGCAGGCCCGCCGCCCCGGCCCACAGTGCCACCACGGCCGTGAAACAGGGTCAGGTGCACGCCATATTGGTTAGCCACACGGGTCAGCTTTTCCTGGGCCTGGTACTGGGCCCAGGCCGCCATCAGCTGGCCGGCGTCCTTGGAAGAATCGGAATAACCGATCATCACTTCCTGCCGGCCCCGGCAATACTCCCGATACCAGTCCACCTGGTACAGGGCCGCCATGCTGTCGGGAGCGCCCTGCAGGTCGCTCAGGGTTTCGAACAACGGCACAACCCGCATCGGGAATTTCATGCCGGCTTCCCGCAACAGCAGGATCACACTCAGCACATCCGAGGGCGTGCTGGCCATGGAAATCACATAGGATCCCAGCGCTTCCGGGGTTTGTTGCGCCACCACCTCACAGGTGGCCAGCACCTCACGTACGGGCTCGGACGGCTCCCAGTTTCTGGGCACCAACGGCCGGCGGCCCTGAAGCTCGCGCAACAGGAATTCCTGGCGCTGCTGTTCCGGCCAGGACAGGTAATCGCCCAACCCCAGATAGTCCACCATTTCCGCGACGGCTTCGGCGTGGCGGCTAGCTTCCTGGCGAATATCCAGGCGGATCAGCGGCAGGCCAAAGGTATGGGCGCGGCGAATGGTGTCCAGCAGTGGCCCGTTGGCGATATGCTCAAGGCCACACTGCACCAGCGAGCGGTAACACAGCTCCAGCGGTGCCGTCAGGTCTTCGTTCTCGAACAGGATATCGGTACTGTCTGCCGGTTCGCCTTTAACACTGGCCTCGGCCCATTCCCGGGTGCGGATCAGCCGGTCCCGCAACTGTGCCAGCACCTGGCGGTACGGCTCCCGGGAGTCACCGGTGACTGCCTGCAATTCATCGCTGGCCTGCCACATCGAAAGTTCCGCCCTCAGGGCCTGGATGTCACGCAGGTACAGGTCTGCTGCCATCCAGCGCCCGAGCAGGAACACCTGCCGGGTAACATCGTGGGTGACGTTGGGGTTACCATCCCGGTCGCCGCCCATCCACGACGCAATCTGCACCGGTGTCGCCTGCAGCGGCAGGCCCTTGCCGGTGGCACCTTCCAGCGAGGCATCCAGACTGCGCAGAAACTTCGGTAGCGCTTGCCAGAAGCTGTTTTCGATCACCGCAAACCCCCACTTGGCTTCGTCTACCGCGGTGGGCCGCTCATGCCGGATTTCGTCTGTGTGCCAGGCTTCGGCAATCAGCTGTGACAGGCGGTCGGTGATCTCGCTGCGTTCCGCCGGCATCAGGTCGTCATGGTCCAGCCGGGCGAGGCAGTCTGACATTTCGTCGTATTTCAGAATCAGGGTACGGCGAGCCACTTCCGTGGGGTGGGCGGTGAGCACAAATTCAATACGCAGGTCGGCCACACGGCGATGCAGTTCTTCCGGGTCAACGCCGCCGGATTTCAGCCGGTCGAAAACTTCGCTCAGGGATTCCACCATCAGGTCAGACGGGTGCCCCTGCTTGCGCCGAATACCGTGATACTGTTCGGCCAGGTTGGCCAGGTTGAGAAACTGGTTGAAGGCCCGGGTCACCGGTAGCAATTCGTTATCGCTGAGCTGGCGCAGCAGGGGTTCAAGGCGCTGGCCGGAGCCACTTTCCTGTCGCCGGTCGGCTTTCGCTGCCGCCCGGACTTCTTCGATCAGGTCGAAGCACTCCTGCCCCGGATGCTGCAGAATGCTCTGGCCGAGCAATTCACCCAGTAAACGTACGTTCTCTCGCAGATCGGGATGCAGTTCTGTCACAGCGGGTTCCTTCTGTAGGGCGTAATCAGGAGAGAGTTACGATACTAAGGATTACCCGGGAAAG
>CAYUNQ010000034.1:0-15523 GCA_964446185.1 uncultured Marinobacter sp.
TGGATCTTTTTTCCGATGCGCTGCTGGGGCTGATGAATGTGCAAATCACCCCTCAGCTGCGCATTAGCCTGTTGGCGTTTCTGCCCATCGCACTGGCGGGCGCATTCATGGGGCCCTTCTGGGGCGCTGTGGCGGGGTATTTGTCGCTGTGGTCGGTGTATTGGTTGTTCAAGCTGGCCACAGGCAAGGAAGGCATGGGCCATGGGGATTTCAAGTTGCTGGCGGCGCTTGGGGCCTGGCTGGGATGGCAGTTGTTGCCGGCAGTGATTTTGTTGTCGTCTCTGGTGGGGGCTGTGGTGGGTATTGCGCTGATGGTATTCAAGAAGCACGGGCGTGAGGTGCCGATTCCTTTTGGGCCTTATCTGGCGGCTGCCGGATTGCTTGGATTGTGGTTTGGGGCGGAGATTCAGAGGTTCTGGTTTGGGTTTTTGGGAGTTTGATGCGTGAGGATTATTGGCTTAACAGGCGGTATCGGCTCCGGAAAATCTACCGTGGCTCGGCTATTTGGCGAACTGGGAGTCCACTGGGTGGATGCCGATAACGTGGCCCGTGAAGTTGTGGAACCGGGCCAGCCGGCACTGGCGCAAATTGCAGAGCATTTTGGTGCTGAGGTGTTGCAGGCGGATGGTTCGCTGAACCGCGCCTGGTTGCGGGAGCGGGTGTTTGCGGAACCTGCGGAGCGGGAGTGGCTGGAGCAGTTGTTGCACCCGGTGATTCGTGAGGAACTGGTTCGCCAGTTGCGTAACCCTGCCAGCCTTTCGGCTAAGGGCAACTCCGGCGATTATCCGTTACCTTATGTTCTGCTGGTATCTCCCCTGCTTCTGGAAACCAATCAACATCAGCTGGTTGAGCAGTTGATTGTGGTGGATGTGCCGGAGGAGGTGCAGCTGGAGCGCACCATGGCCCGCGACGCCAATACCCGGGAGCAGGTGGAGCGGATTATGGCGGCGCAGCTGGGCCGGGACGAGCGGCGGGCGCGGGCAAGCGCTATTATTGATAATAACCGCCCGCTGGATAACGTGGAGCTTCAGGTTTGTGAGCTGCATAACCGTTTGCTGGCTGAATTCAGTTAAGGAGCTTCGGCTGCGTTACACCTCGTTTTTTGTCTCGCTCCTGGCCTTTGGCGCGGTTCTGGCACCCACAGCCCGTGGCGGCGAGCCGGTGTTCAATATGCAAGCGGCGCCGGTGTCCGAAGTGCTGTCGCCCTATCGCCTGCCAGCATCTTTCTATACCTTTGATCCCGATGAATACTGGGCCGAGCCGGAAGATTCCTGGTGGCTGGATTTCAGCAATTGGGTAATTCGCCAGGAACGCCGGCACGGGGTTAACGTGCAATCCATGGGCGCCTGGGCAGACCAGACCCTGTCTGGCTCCAGTCATGTTCTGCCCAACAACGAAAGCTACCTTCGCCTGGGCTTCGCGGCAGAATCGGAATACAGCAACCTGGCCAGTTTCGAGCCGGAGGCCCGGTTCCGGCTGGATGTACCCACGGCCGAGGAAAGGCTGCGGCTGGTGGTGGAAAGTGAAAGCGAGGAACTGATCCCCCTGGCCGAGCGGGAGCGGGACCGCACTTTAACCGAGCCCGAGCGTACCGAAACCGAAACCACCGGTGCCCTGCGCTACCTGACCCAGGTGGGCGATGCCATCAACCTGTCCACGGATATCGGCGGCCGGCTGCGGCTGCCCCCGGAAGCCTTCTGGCGCATGACCGCCAGCAAGGGCTGGCGAATCGATGAAGACTGGGCATTCAACCTTAAACAACGGGTTTACTACTATCACACTGAAGGCTGGGGCGCCCGCTCCTGGATGGGCTGGGACCGGCCGGTGAATAATGGCTGGCATTTTTTTGCGTCGTCAGAACTTGAGTGGATTCACGATGAACGCCGGTTCGATGCGGCGCAGATTTTCAGTGTGCGCAAGCGCCTGAATAACCGGTCGGTGGTTACGCCCCGCATTGGCGTTCTGGGCGAGAGCCAGCCGTCCTGGCGCACCACGTCCTACTTTGCGGATTTCACCTGGCGTTATCGCATGTACGAAGACTGGCTGTTCGCCGAGGTGGTGCCGGCCCTGGAATTCCCCCGGGAAGACAGCTTCCAGGACCGGGCCTCGGTGGTATTGCGTATCGAAATGTATTTCTCCGGAACCATCAGCCGTGACTAGACCCCGCCACAAAAGCAAACCCGCTGCGGAAGCCCTCACCCTTACCCCCATTGCCTACACCCGCTCCTGCTTTCAGGACAAGTTCGGGGTTCCGCGCCAGCCCGGCCTCACCAGGAATGCCCACGCCAGCCTGGTGATTGAACCGCCGTTCGACCGGGAAGACGCCTTCCGGGGCCTGGAATCCGCCAGCCATCTGTGGCTGGTGTTCCAGTTCCACGAGGCGGTGCGGGCAGAATGGCGGCCTGTGGTGCGCCCGCCCAGATTAGGCGGCAACAAGAAAATGGGCGTGTTCGCCAGCCGCTCGCCGTTCCGGCCTAACAGCCTGGGTTTGTCGGTGGTAAAAAATGAGGGTCTGGACAGGCACAACGGCCGGCTGGTGCTGAAGATCAGCGACCACGACCTGATTGAAGGCACGCCGATACTGGATATCAAGCCCTACCTGCCCTTTGCCGATGCGCTGCCGGAGGCCTCCCTGGGCTGGGCAGAGGAAGAACCCTTGCAGCGCCTGCCGGTCAGCTTCACCCCGGAGGCCGACGCACAACTGGCCGCCCTGCCCCCGGCGGACTACCCGGATTTACGGGGGCTGATTGAGGATGTTGTGAGTTACGACCCGCGCCCATCGTTCCGCCGGGGCCGGGATGAGGCGCGCATTTACGGCGCACACCTGTACGATCTGAACGTTCGTTTTCGTTTTGTAAACGAGGGCACTGCAGCACGTGTGGAAGTGGTGTCGGTCTGCTAAACTGCCGCTGGTGATTTTGTAGTCGACACAGGGAATTTGTGCCTTGCCATCCAAGCAGTTAATCAAGCGTTTAGGTGTTCGCCCGCTGGCATTGCGGTTGCTGGCCTGGGTGCTGCTGTACAGCGTGGTGCTGTCACTGGTGGCCACCGGCGCACAGATGTATGGCGAGCTGGCCAAGGTATCCTCGTTCCAGCAATTCTATGACGAGGTGCTGGGCCAGGCGCTGCACAATCTCTGGTTCCAGTCCATCGTGGTGATGCTGGGCACTCTGGGCCTGTTGCTGATTGTGCGCATTACCCTGTTCCGGCACCTGGAAACCATGGCGGATTACGCCGCCAGGCTGAACCTGGACGCCCTGGTTGACCCGCTGAAACTGCGCCGCAAGGCTCCCAAGCGGCCGGATGAGCTGTCAGAACTGGAGCAGGCCCTGAACCGCATGCGCCTGCAGATTCTGGAAGACACCCGCTCCCTGCGCCAGGACACCCTGAAATCCCGTGACGAACGCGACGAAGCCATCCGCGCCAACCATGCCAAGAACCAGTTCCTGGCCAACGTCAGCCACGAGCTGCGAATACCCCTGCAATCCGTGCTCGGTTACGCCAACCTGCTGACCGACACACCGCTGGACCAGGAACAGCGGGAGTATGTGAGTACCCTGTTGGGCGCGTCGGAAAACCTCTCTGCCATCATTAACGACCTGCTGGACATCTCCGCCATGGAAGCCGGCAAGATGGAACTGGAAGCCATTCCGTTCGACCTGCGGGAAACCCTGAACGACCTCATCCACATGCTCGGCAGCCGTGCCCGGGAGAAAGGCCTGGCGCTGGAAGTGCGGGTAGATGAAAACCTGCCCTGGGCGCTGGTGGGTGATCCGGTGCGCATTCGCCAGGTGATGCTGAACCTGCTGTCCAACGCCATCAAGTTTACCGATTCCGGCCATGTGCTGATCAGCATTGAAGTGCTGGGCCGGCGGGGCGACAAGGTACGCCTGCGGTTGGCCGTGGAAGACACCGGCGTGGGCATTAACCCGGAAGATGTTCCGCTGGTTTATGAGCCCTATGTGCAGCTGGGCCAGCAGTTCCAGCGGCAGACCCCGGGAGCCGGGCTGGGGCTGACCATCTGCCGGCAGCTGATCGGGCTGATGGGCGGCTCGCTGGACCTGGAAAGCCGCCCCGGTGAAGGCTCCACCTTCTGGGCGGAAATCAGCTTGCCAGAAGCGGCAGACAGCGCGGCCCGGGTGCGGCCGGATTCCCGAAAGGTGCATCACAAGCGCATTCTGGTGGCGGATTCCTATGAGTTGTCCCGCAAGATTACCCTGGAAATGCTGTCCCGCCACGAGGTTCACATTGAGGCGGTACGCTCGGCGGGCGAGGCGCTTACCTTTCTGCGCCAGGCCTTTGATGCGGGCACGCCCTACGATGCGATTATTCTGGACGGCTTTGTGCCGGATATGGACAGCGACCTGCTGTGCCGCCAGATTCGCGGCAACCAGCAGTGGCAGGACATGCGCCTGCTGATTCTCTCGTCCAACCCCCAGCGGGGCGATGCCGAGCATTTCCGGCAGGCCGGGGCCGATGCGTTCCTGAGCAAGTCCCTGCGGGAGTCTTACCTGATTCCGATTCTGAACCAGCTGTTTGCGGATGCAGAGCAGCAGGAGCGCCGGTTCCTGACCCGCTTTTCCCTGCAATCCATCAACCACACCGGCTCCGTACGCCGGGAGCTGGCCTGCGGCTGTATGCAGGTGTTGCTGGTGGAAGACAACCCGGTTAACCGCACCCTCACCCGCCGCCTGCTGGAGAAACTGGGCTGCCAGGTGATGACCGCCAACGATGGCGAAGCCGCGCCCTCCCTGTACCAGACCCACCAATATGATGTGATCATGATGGACTGCGTGATGCCCCGGGTAGACGGTTTTGAAGCGACTCGCCGGCTGCGCCAGTGGGAGCGGGACAACCACAAACCCCGGATACCGGTGGTGGCCCTGACCGCCAGCGCCATGGAAGAAGACGAGGAAAAATGCCGGGCGGCGGGCATGGACTCCTTCGTAGCCAAGCCGGTGAACATGGAGATGTTGCGGGCGGTGCTGGACCAGTATTGCCAGGCCGCGGCCAGCACGGACTAAGCTCGCGCCTCATAACCCCGCCCCGTCACCCTTAACAGCGACTTACAGCCATTTAAGTTGTGGCGCCGCGCGCAGGTGTTTACCATTCCCTCCGAATTAAAATGAAAGCAACAAAGGTGTCATCATGAAGATTACCCGCATCTCTGCCCTCGCTTTGTCCCTGGCTGCCGCTCCGGTATTCGCCAGCGACCTGGACCTGAGCCTGACCAACGATTCCGTTAAGGGCCAGGTAAACTTCTTCGGCACCCAGGACGAACTGCAGCTGGGCGCTGGCTACACCTATCACGAAGGCAGCCGCCACATCGGCAACGTAGACTTCCACGCCCAGGGCCGCACCGCCCTTGGCAACCTGCCTACCACCGCCGGCATTGGTTTGCGCGGCATCGCCTGGGATGACGACCAGGTAGACGGCGGTGCTGTGGGCCTTGGTGGCTTTGCTACCCTGAACATTCCGGATGTGCCGGGCCTGTCATTCACTGGCAGCCTGCACTACGCACCGAGCATTCTGTCGTTCGGTGATTCCGACGACATGACCAGCGTTGAGCTGCGGGGCAGCTACCGGGTTATCCGCAACGCCGAATTGTTTGCCGGTTACCGCTACCTGAACACCGAGTTGGATTTCCGCGGCTCTCCGGATATCAATCTGGACGAAGGCATCATGGCGGGTATGAAGATCTTCTTCTGATAACCGCCTGCCGGTCACCCGGTAACCTGCCGGGTGGCCGATTCGTGCTTGCTTTCACGCTCTGCCCCTCCTTTTACTGCTAGGCTCTGCTGAGATCCATCACCCGGACTGCCTGGCATGAATTTCCGCGTAGCGACTGCATTTGTCTTACCCTTCCTCCTGACCGCCTGCGGTGGTGGCGACAGTGCCATTGATGAGGTCAAGAAGATTCCGAACCGGTTCGGCAACACCGTTAACCCACTGGATGATTTCAGCCCGGGCAGTACCGGCGACACCGGCAATACTGCCGGCCTGAAGGCGAATGAAGTCCGCATTACCCTGGAAGTGCCGGCGCTCTACGCCCCCAATGCCGAGCCAACCCGCCGCAACCTGAGAATTGTGATTCCCGATCAGGTGCAGGTGTACCGCAACGACCAGACCGGTCGAAATCTCGGCTCAGTCAATTACAGCACCAGTACCGGTGACGATGGCCACATCATTGTTGCCTTTCCCGAAGGGCTGCCCGTTGGCCCGGATGTGCTGATTGAGGCCCGTTATTCCGCCGGCGGCCAGACGATTGTGATGAAGGCCCTGGCCGCCGATTCAGACCGGGATGTGAAGGTAAACCCCTTCTCCCATTACCTGGTGGAGAAAGGCCTTGGGGCTTATAGCGCCGGTGAGTTTCAAACGGTAATGGACTGCGTGAACGACCGGCGCGGCGAGTTGTGCCTGAACAAGTATGTGTGGTCCAGCCTGGCCGACCAGGTGCATGATTTCGAGATCGACATTGCCGGCAACCTAGACCTGGACACGGCCATAACCAAGCTGGGTGAGCGGGCCGATTTCGCCGGTTATATCGACAGGATGGCCGAGTATGCGCTGCTGGGCCCGGAATCATCCGGTACTATCCGCGCCAGTTCGGCAGACTACAACTCGGTGTTTCTGGGCCTTGAGCTGGGCCAGTCCTTCCGCGACAACCGCTACCCTGATGCCGGGCAGTGGGGCGCTCGTACCGCCCAGGAGCAGGATCTCGGCGGCGCATTTCTCTACCCGGCCCTGACGCTGACTTCGTTCGAGGCATTCAATATCAGCGTGACCTCCCTGGCCACGGATATCCCCTACAACCGGGACTCCCTGATGCACGCCTTTACCAACCTGGACGGCAACCTGTTCTCCCGGGAAGACGGCTGGGTCCGGAACAGCCATTCCAGCTCCCCGGGTGCGGCTACCCTCACCCCGCCTTCGGATGACGGCAGCGACCCGGCCCGTCTGCTGGCCGGCCGTTCCCTGTACCAGAGCATTACCGACGAAGCCGGCAGCGGCAAAAACGGCTGGACCCGCAACCCCTATTTTATGGATGCCTTTACCTCCGCTCCCGGTGCCAGCAACCAGAGCCCGGACCGGGTGCTGGGCAGTTACTTTACCGCCGGCAAGGCCATCGCCCTTGATGACGCAGGCGGCAAACTGAAACGCCGGGAGACTCTGGAGGAGCACTACCTGTCGGTGCTGGAGCTGCATTTGTTACGCAGTGAAGACTTTGACATGACCAACGTGAGTGGCGAGGCATACAACCTGGTGTACCTGACCGCCCGGTTTGGCGGCACCAACCCGGTGGCCTTCGAGACCGGCCACGGTGAGCTAGTGGCATCCAGCGGCGCACTGACCACAGACAACTTTGAAATCCGCCGCGATGGCAATGGCGCAGTAGGTTCCGGAATGACTCTGGGAGGTAACGATACCTGGAACATTACCAACCGCCTTTCCCGGCTCAGTTCCGGCGAACAATACATCGGCCGGCTGAGCCTGTGCCAGACCGACTGTAGCGATAACAACACCCTCGGCCTTGGTGCGGCGACACCTGACGGCGCGCTGCTGGCATTCAACCTGGACGACGCGGCACTTGGCAACGGCCTGGTGATTGCCGGCAAAAAGGCCGACCTGCCTGCCCCGGCCACAGGCCGCTACAGCATTCAGGGCACCATGGTATCCATGAGTGATGACGACAACACACTGTATCAGGTCACCCGGGGATCCCTGGTCCTCGACAGTACCGGCGCGGAGCTGGCCGCCGATACGTTCCGGGTGGTGCATACCGTTGCCGACAACAAGGTCTCGCAGCCGGGCAAGGTAGCTTTGTCTGCCAGCCTGGCCCAGTCGTTGCCGGGCGGTGGCGGCATCGGGCTCAGCAGCTCCGGGCTTTCGCTGAATGGCTTTTACACCGACTCAGGTGACCAGATCTTCCTGGTAGTACAGGACAACACCGGCCCGGAACTGCGCACCGGCCTGCTGGTTGCCACCCGCGTTCCGGAAAGTCCGTAGCGGTTCAGGGTACAGGCGTAAGCCGTATAACCTGTTATAATTCCGGCCATATCGATTTTGGCGTGAGGTTTTATGAGGTTGGTTTCCCGGGCACTTTTGCTGTGTGTTCCCCTGGTATTGTTCGCCATTGCCGGTGCTTTGTATGTGCCACCGGCCCCGGTCACTGACGATAGTGGCGGCACCGACATCGCCCTGGGCTCGTTGCCGAAACTGCCGGACTGGACCGCCGACGGCCTGCCGGATTTCTCCGGGTACCGGGACACCACCGAGCGCAAGGCCGCGTTTTTTTCGTTTCTTTACCCACGCATTGAGCTGGCCAACAACCGCATTCTGCTGGAGCGGGAATACCTGCTGTCGCTTTCCGGTAAAGAGCCGCTGTCACGCACTGAACTGGACTGGCTGAAAAAGCAGGCAGAGCGCCTGCGAGTCGATGCAGACAACGGCAGCGAGCAACAGTTCCGGCAGCTGGCCGAGAAGCTGGACGCCATTCCCCCCTCACTGATCCTGGCCCAGGCCGCCAATGAGTCTGCCTGGGGTACCTCCCGCTTTGCCACCGAAGGCAACAACCTGTTCGGCCAGTGGTGCTTTACCCGTGGCTGTGGTCTGGTGCCGCTGAGCCGCCCGGAAGGCGCCAACCATGAGGTGGCAAAGTTCACCTCGCCTTATTACTCTGTGCGCTCTTATATCCAGAATCTGAACCGCCATGCCGCCTACGGGCAGCTGCGGTCGATACGCGCTGCGGCCCGGGCCGAAGGCAAGCCGTTTACCGGCATTGCCCTGGCACAGGGCCTGCTGAGCTATTCCGAAAGGGGCGAGGAATATATAAAAGAGATCCGCGCCATGATTCGCTACAACAACCTGGAATTCTACGACAAGAAATTCCGGGCCCAACTGGACTGACGAGACTTTTCCATGCTGGATTTTTTGCCTGCCCCGCTCAAAGGGGCTCTGGTGGTTTTGTTTATTCTTCTGAACACGCTTGTTTTCCTGCCCTTTCTGGTGCTGTTTGCCATTATCAAGCTGATCATTCCGGTCACCGTGGTGCGCACGCTGTGCACCCGGATCGTTAACTTTATTGCCTGGTACTGGATCGGCTACAACAACACGCTGATCAATGTATTCCACAAGATCGAGTGGGACATTCGTGGCGCCCGGGAGCTGAGCAAGAAGCACTGGTACTTCGTAACCTGCAACCACCAGAGCTGGACCGACATCACCGCCATTCAGTACGCCCTGAACAGCAAGATTCCGCTGCTGAAGTTTTTCCTGAAAAAAGAGCTGATCTGGGTACCGCTGCTGGGCATTGCCTGGTGGGCACTGGATTTCCCGTTTATGCACCGGCACACCAAGGAGCAGATCGCCAAACGGCCAGAGCTGAAGGGCAAGGATATTGAAGCCACCCGTAAGGCCTGCGAGAAGTTCCGCTACACCCCGGTGACCATTTTCAACTTTATGGAAGGCACCCGCTTTACCCCGGAAAAGCACGCCCGGCAGAATTCTCCCTACAAGAACCTGCTGAAGCCCAAGGCCGGTGGCACGGCCTTTGTATTCGGCGCTATGGGCGAGATGATCCACACCATGCTGGATGTCACCATTGTGTACCCGGACGGCCGCCCGGGCATCTGGGACTACCTGAGTGGCCGGGTGCGCAGGATTATTATCGACATCCGCACACTGGAAGTGCCGGAGCGTTTCCTGGGCATGGATTATGAAGGCAACCGGGAGCTTCGGGCTGACTTCCAGCGCTGGGTGAGTGGTATCTGGGCCGAGAAAGACGCCCGCATCGAGGAGCTGAAAGCGGGCGGCTGATTACAGGATGCCCAACTCGCGGGCCCGGACAATGGCCTGGGTTCGCGATTTCACATCCAGCTTGGCGTTAATGCGGCGGGCATGGGTTTTTACCGTGTGCAGGGAAATGTGCAGTTTGTCTGCGATTTCCTGGTTAGACAGGCCCTGGGCAATCAGCTCCAGTACGCCCTGCTCCCGGTCACTGATGGGCTCGGCGAGGGCCTCTGCAGGCACAGGCGCATTGTTCAGGCCAAACAGTTTGCCCAGGTCCCGGGTGAAGGCATTCTCCGGCAGGTGCCGGAAGCTTTTCTCCATCAGCGGGCCCAGCTCGTTCACCAATTCGGCAAACGGGCTGATAAAGTGTTCCACAGAGGCATGGCGAATAGTCAGTTCCAGCTGCTTTCGTGCCGCTGACAGGCCTTTCTCGTCTTGCAGTAACAGCGCATCAAGCAGGCCGGCATGCAACTCCAGCCCCCAGGGCAGTGCCTCGCCGTAGCGGCTCTTGATACCATCCAGGTGTTCCCTTGCCCGTACCAGGTCACCATTGGCGATGTCTGCCCTTACCTGCAGGCAGTCCATCAGCCCTGGCATCATGGGGAACAATTCCGGCACACAGCCACCTTGCCGGTAAGGCTGGAGTTTCTCGATGGCCTGGGCGGCACTCTCCACCTGGCCATGGGACAACCAGCAACTGGCTTTCAGGGCTTCCAGCACCGGCACGTACAATGAATCATCCACCTGCCAGGCATGCATGGCCCGTTCGGCCCGGCCAATCCACACAAAGGCTTCTTCCAGCTGGCCCTGAGCCTTGCACATCAACACCCGCAGGGCCATCGCCAGCAGCAGGCCCAGATCTCGGGTCTGTTCCGCGTGGCGGGAACAACTGACCAACAGGCGATCGGCTTCACTCAGCCGGCCCTGATGCCACAGCACCAGTACCAGGTTCAGTTCCAGCCGGGTTTCGCCAATGCGGGCCGGGCGGCTATGTTCATGCAGGGCCGTGTCCAGGCTGGTACGCAGCAACTGTTCGGCGTGGCCCAGGGCACCTTTGCCTAATTCTATGCGGGCATGGGCGTATACGGCCAGGGCTTCGGAACCAGAATCCCCGGCCTCCCGGGCCAGCTTGGCCGCGGCCCGGTTGGCATCCCGGGCGTCGTGAAAGTTACCGGCGGCGCACAGGGCGCTGGAGCGGACAATCTGGGTAACCAACTGGGCCTGGGGCGACAACCCGCCAGCGGCCAGGGCTTTGTCCGCCATGGCGAGCGCCGGCTGGACATAGCCTTCTCCGCGCAGGATGAAGGCCTTGATTGCATAGATACGGGCCTGCTGTTGGTCCCGGTCTTCCGGTGTGAAATCTTCCAGCAGCTGCCGGGCCTGGCGGAACTGGCCGCCAATGGCATGCACCCAACTGTATACAATGCGCAACCGGGCGCTGTGCTCCAACAGGCCGGCCGGGAGGCTTTTACGCAAGCTCAGCAAGGACGACGTATCCTGCCCCATCAGCAGGGCTTCGGTGCCCTCAGAGGCAATCCGCGCCACTTCTTCGGCATCACCCGACAGCAGGGCGTACTTTAAGGCTTCGGGAAATTGATTGCGTTGTGCAAACCAGCGGCTGGCCAACAACATCCGGGTGGCAGAGCCGCCCAGTGCAGTGATTTTCAGCCAGGCCTGCAGCAGCGGGTTCAGCCGATACCAGCGGCCCCGGCCGGATACCGGCTGCAACGGCAAGCCCCGTTCAGCGGCGGTGGATGGCAACATGCCGGCTTCGCCCACTGAGGCCTGCAGTGCCATGAACAGCTCGTCTGATACGCTGTCCAGCTCCGCCACAATCCGCAAGGAATTCATTTGTGGGGGCGCCATATGCCCCAGTACCGAGCCTTTCAGGAACCGCTCCACAGACGGTGATTCCTGGATGGGCCGGCGTTCCGGGCTGAGCATCAGCTCCCGCCGGTACAGGGCCAGCGGCGTGGGCCAGCCTTCGGTGAGGTTATACAGGTGATCGATAGCGACACTGGTGACCAGGCTGTCTGGCCGCGCGTCCTGGAAGTAGGCAAAGGTTTCAGAGCGGCTGAACTGCAGGCTTTCACGGCCGATGCAGGAATAGCGGTTTTCCAGCTCGAGGGTGTGGCACTCGAAGGGCAAGGGTTGGCGGGAGGCAAATGCCACCGCCAGGTTAGCCGGCATATCACACACCAACTGCTGCAGCAGACCGGTGACCGCCGGGTTGGTGAGGTGGTGCAGGTTGTCCAGCACCAGGATGTCCCGGCCCGCCTGCTCCATGCGAGCCCTGGCCACCAGCATAACCGCCAGGTTGTCTTCAAACGTACCGCTGCCCTGGCTACCCGGGTGCATCGACTGGGGTAAATCCAGTGCCATGGCAATCAGCGACAGCAAACGGGACGGTGCGTTATCGCCGCCGCTCAGGGTAATCCAGCGTACCCGGCCGGTATTGCTTTCGGCATCGGCAAGGAGGGCGCTGACCAGGCTGTGGGTTTTGCCATAGCCGCAGGGTGCTTCCACCATCAGCAGGGAGCGGGGGGCAAGGCCCGCGTTGATTTGCGCTGACAGCCCGGGGCGCGACAGCTGTTCCCGGGGAATGGCTGGCACCTGCAGCCTGTGCTCCAGAAGATCACGCACCAGTTCGCCATGTTGCAGGCTGCTGTTGGCGCCCTGAAACTCGTCGTTGGCAGCATTGCCTTCGTTAAAGGATTTCACGCACGGCCCCGATTACACCTTTAGTATTAGTTGTTGGTCTCGAGAGTAAACCAAGGGGGGGCAGGCTGCAAAATATTGGCGGGTTAAAAACAGGCGAGTGACGGTTTTCCAGCGCGGAGGTGTGACGGGCATCACAAAAAAGGGCGAGCCATTGCTGGCCCGCCCTTTTCACAACCGGTTAAGAGAGGACCGGTTAGCGAGTTCCCGCCCGGCGCAGAGCGGCCGGAGTGAAATCGCGAGACTGACGCTGAACCCCGAAGGTATACGGGGTGTTCTCTTCGTTAGTCAGACCCAGCGCCAGGTAGCGGCCGGAGAGCAGGTCATACAGAGCTTCCACGGCATACCAGGGCACGTCCTGATCGTACATCTGAACCGCATGGGCCTCGCCCACACGCCACAGCTCACCGCGACCGTCGTAGTGGTCGATCACAGCGGCCTGCCAGCTGTCTTCATCAAGATAGAAGTCGCGCTGGGCATATACATGGCGCTCGCCGTCTTTCAATGTAGCGCGCACATGCCATACACGGTGCAGCTCGTAGCGGGTCAGGTCCTGGTTGATGTGGCCAGGCTTGACGATATCGGTGTACTTCAAGTTACGGTCCAGCAGCTTGTAGGAGTTGTACGGAATGTACATCTCTTTCTTGCCTACCAGTTCCCAGTTGTAGCGGTCCGGAGCACCGTTGTACATGTCCAGGTTGTCAGAGGTACGCATGCCATCGGCTGCTGTACCCGGGCCATCGTAGGCTACCTGGGGCGCACGGCGAACACGACGCTGGCCGGCGTTGTACAACCAGGCGCGACGGGGCTCGGCTACCTGGTCCAGGGTTTCGTGAACCAGCAGTACGTTACCTGCCAGGCGAGCCGGCGCGGTAATGGACTGCTTGAAGTAGAACAGGACGTTGTCGTCTTTACCCGGCTGGAAATCCGTCAGGTAGCTGTTCCACACCAGTTCTTCCTGGAACTTCACCACAGAGAAGGCGCCGCCCGCGGTCGGTGTTACCTGGCCAACGTTACGCTGCACCGCACCACCCCGGTAGCGGGTGACGTGGTTCCAGATCGCTTCCAGACCGTTCTGGGGAATCGGGAAGGGCGTGGCGTCCTGGTAGTTGTCGATGCCGTTACCGCCAGACACCAGCTCGGCCTTGGTGGCGTTGGCTACGGTCTTATCCATGATGTTCTTCGGATAGGTAGCGGTACGGTGGGTCGGGTAGACCGGAATCCGGTAGTCGTCATATTTACGAATCATCGCCACCTGGCCCGGAGACAGTTTGTCTGCGTGCTGGTCTACGTTGCTCCGGTCAATCACGAACTTCGGTTGTTCATCGGCAAAGGGGTTCAGGTAAATACCGTCGCCCTTGTAACCGGCCGGCGGCGTAGACAGCCCGCCGTTCCAAGCCGGAATGTCAGCGCCGTTACCGGCCTTCTCCGCACCCATCGGGGTGAGCGAGTCACCCAGCTTGGCTGCTTCCTGGGCAGAAACCGCGCCCCAGGCCTGGCCCGCAAACAAACTTGCAGCCAGAACGCCGGTAGCCAGTAGTTTCTTGTTCAGTTTCATTTAAGTTACCTCGTTAAACGAATTCGGTCCGGTTCAGAAGGAGTAGGAAACACTCGCGCTCACGAAATCCCGGTCGGTCATTTCGTTATACGGCTTGCCACCGAAGTAGTTGGTATAACCGATGTTGCCGGTGATCTTGTTCTGGTATACGCCTGTCAGAGACAAACCGATGGATTTGTTGCCTTCGTTGAAGGCGCCACCGGGTTGAGGGGCGTAGCCTTTGATGTCGTGACTCCAGAAAACAGACGGTGTCAGGTTAATGCCCGCGATGGCGTTCGGGTATTCCCAGGACAGGTTGGTGCGGTAGCCCCAGGAGAACGACGTTACGAAGCCATCGTTGTTGCAGTACTTCGGGTTGAGGTTGTTGAGCTCACAGGCGGAATCCGGAGTGGCACCCAGGCCAAACGTTCCCGAACGGCCATAGCGGGCTTCATCTTTGCCTGGCAGGTCATGGATGTAGGATGCACCTACTTCCGCTACCAGCGACATGCGACTGGCACCCATCACCTGGTCGAAGAACTTGATCAGCGTCATCTGGGCCTGGGATACGCCATAACGGTCATAGCCGGATACGGCCACGCCGTCGGTGGTGCCATTCTCTGCTTGAATCTTCTCTACATCACGAGCGAACAAAAGGCTGTATGGCGCCTGAAGACCACCATAAATCAGCTCAAACGCGTTCCACTGAATCGGCATCTTGTCGCGGTAGCTGTATTCCGCACCAAGCGACCAGCCACCCGGTGTCGTGGTGTTGATACTGATGCCATAGAGGTTGATGTCTTCGGGAAACTCGATGAAGTAGTTCGGGAAGTTCGGGGTGGTTTCGCCACCGGTGGTACGGCCGCTGATGTAAGGCAGTCGGCTATGGTATTTGATGTAGTAGAAACCAAGTTCGGAATCGTTCAGGGCCGGCACATACCAGCGCATGGCGACACCGAACTGATCCTTGGCGTCTGGTTCGCGGTCGCCTTCACGGGCAATGACCAGTCCGGAGGACAGGTTGGCGGCTTCAGATGCCGCGCCAGTCAGGAATACCGGGCCGCAACCATCTGCCACAAAGTCCACCGTTGAGAAGAAGGTGCCGCAATCATCGATACGCACCTTTTCCCAGTCGGTCTGCACAAAACCTTCGATGGTGATGTTCTCGGTGATACCTGCAGACATGTAGAACATTTCTACCGGCAGCAGAGCGTCTTTCAATTGAGCGCCGGGAGCACGGAAGGCCGGAATATCTACCGGGTTAATGGTGTTGATGCCGCCCTGGATATAGGTACTCTCACCCCAGCTGACCACCTGCTTACCGTAACGGGCACTGACCGGGATATCGCCCAGATACCAGTCGGTGAATACATAGGCATCGAGCAGTTCGCCGCCGGAGGCATTGGCCTTGGCTTTATCATTCAGTTCTACGTACCGACGGCCTTCGTCTTTCAATTCAAAGTCGTACCAGTAGCGGCC